>CAYRJT010000053.1:0-11309 GCA_964424675.1 uncultured Lachnospiraceae bacterium | reverse complement strand
ATAAAGTATACGGACATTGTATAGAATATAGTCTCTGTACAGCTCATCATAAGTGATGCGATCAATCCAATCTGCGAATCCGTTCCATAGTTCTTGTAAATATCCAGTACCAGCCCGGTCGCAGCCGATGAGGAAAACATCTTAATAAAAAATAGCGGTACCAGCTCTGTAGGAAAGTGTATATAATCTGTAAATTTTCCGATGCCCATACCAATCCATGTCAAAAAACCTGATGAACTGAGAACTCCAACAGCCAGCATCAGTCCGATCAACGTCGGCATGATCTGTACAACTGTTTTCATCCCCTCCTTTGCTCCTCTGACAAAATCATCATATATTGAGTTTTTTCTTAACAGACCATAGCCTACTATTAAAAAAGCAATCATAGGAATCATAATTGCTGAACAATAAGATATATATTTCATTTTCTCACCGCCATACATTTAATAAATATAACTCCAACCACCGTTGAAAAAATAGTAGCTATCAGTGCCGGCATGATAATCGCTGTTGGATCTACTGATCCGTACTGACTCCTGTACGCAATGATATTAACCGGTATCAGCTGCAAAGAGGATATATTTAATACTAAAAAACTGCACATTTCATTGCTGGCAATATGACTGTTATGATTCAGTTCTCCCAGACTCTTCATGGCACGTAGTCCTGCCGGTGTGGCTGCCCAGCCAAGTCCCAATATATTTGCTATAATGTTGGTTGTAATGTGTTCTCTTGCTTCATGCTTTTCAGGCAGCTTTGGAAACAGAAAACAAATAAAAGGGTCCAGTTTTTTTGCTGCACCCTCAATCATTCCTGACTCTTTCGCTACCTCCATCAGTCCTGTCCATATAGACATAATACCCATCATTGTAATACATAAAGTCACCGCTTCTTTCCCGGAATCCAGCATTTGATCTGCCATATTTGCCAGTGTTCCGTTAAATGCACCAAATACGATTCCTATTATCATCATAAAACCCCAGATATAATTCAACATATTTTCACTTCGCGTATATCTTTTCCTGTAATTTTATGCCCTTCCTCTCCAAAAAAGACCTTTATGGTAAAAAATTAACAAAATATCTGTATAAAAGTAGCTTATTTTTGTTAATATTTTGTTAGTTTTTTACATTGAACTTCCAATTATTAACTGGTACAATAAGATTGTACTATAATAGAAATGGAGGAAATACGGATGACAGACACAGGTGTTGTAAGAAAGCTCGATGACCTCGGTAGAATCACATTACCGATGGAGCTCCGTAAGAACCTCGATATTACCGACAGAGATGCTCTACATATCTACGTAGAGGACAGAAGAATCATTCTGGAGAAGTATGCTCCTTGTGATATCTTCACAGGTAGTAAAGAGGACTTGATCGAATTCCACGGAAAGAAAGTTTCCAAAGAATCCATCAAGGCACTGGCTAAAGCAGCCGGCATGAAGATTGCAAAGTAATTTATTTTGCACAGGTTAATGAGATGAGAGAACCCCGCATAATTACTTGCGGGGTTTTCTCATTTATATAAGCTGTTGATAGATCTCTCTTTTCGTCATTCCTCTGTCTCCGGCTACAGCCTTCATAGCCTCCTTCTTCTCCATCCCCTGATCCAGATAATACTGCATATGCTCCTCAATAGACAGCTTTGTCCATGCAGCAATCTGTTCTCTATGTGTCTCGTCTCTGCTCTTACCCTCTATTACCAGTACAAACTCACCTTTTGGTTCTGTTTCTGTAAAATGCATGATGGCACCTGATAAGGTTGTCTGATAAATTGTTTCATACTTTTTTGTCAGTTCCCTGCAAACAGTTATTTTTCTGTCTCCCAGCGTTTCCTGTAGTTCCGCCAGAGTCTTCAGCAGATGATGCGGTGCTTCGTATAGAATCATGGTTCTGCTTTCTCTGGAAAGTTCAGCAAGAACTTCTCTCTTTTCTTTCTTATCATTTGGCAGAAATCCTTCAAAGCAAAACCGTCTTGTCTCGAGTCCTGATAATGTCAGTGCCGTTATACATGCACAGGCACCTGGAAGAGAAGTAACCGTAATCCCAGCTTCATAGCACATTTTTACAAGTACTTCTCCTGGATCAGATATTGCAGGCGTCCCCGCATCTGTGATCAAGGCTATATTTTTACCTTCTTCCATCTGCCTAATCAGATCATTTGCTTTATCATATTTATTATATTCATGATAACTGGTCATAGGGGTTTTGATTTCAAACCGGTTGAGCAGCTTGATACTGTTACGCGTATCCTCCGCAGCTATCAGATCCACTTCCCTCAATGTATCCAGCACGTGTGCAGTGATGTCCTCCAAATTTCCGATTGGCGTTGCACATAAATATAGCATTCCCTGCATGTTATATCCTCCAACACTTTAATATCCATAAATATCATATATCTCGTCTGTATACTTCCCTTTTTCATGATACACTATCAGTGGTTTCTCCACAGTGATCCTTGATCGTCCCCCTCTGCAGGCCTCGATCAGTACCATATTTGGCTCTTGGTCTATATAAGGATATACCAGCTGCATTCTCTTTGGCTCCAGCTTATACTTCGTCAGTTCATGGAATATCTCTACCAGCCTAAAAGGTCGATGAACCATATAGAATCGTCCCCCTGGCTTCAAGAGTTGGCTTCCTTCCCGTACGACATCTTTGAGTGTACAACATATTTCATGCCTTGCAATTGCTTTGGGTTCGTCCTGGCTTTTTAATCCGTGATTGCCGATCATATATGGAGGATTTGTGGTAATAACATCAAAAGAAGCAGCGCTGAATATAGTCCCTGCCTCCTTGATGTCTCCTGTTATAATGTCTATCTGATCCTCTAGTCCATTCATGGCAACGCTTCTCCTTGCCATGTCCGCACTTGCTTCCTGTATCTCCAGCCCAGTATAATGCCTGCCTTCTGTCTTTGCTTGCAGCAATATAGGGATAATACCTGTACCGGTTCCGATATCCAGTACTGTTTCTCCCTCCTTTACCTTTGTAAAACCAGATAACAGGACTGCATCCATCCCAAAGCAGAACCGCTCTGGATCCTGTATAATCTTATAGCCGTTCCTGTGCAGTTCATCTACCCGTTCATTATCCTTCAAATTACACATCTTCGAGCTTTGACATTCCTTCCTTTTTCTCGATCTTTTCTAACTTCTCGAGTTCAGCAAGTTCTTTATCTGCTACCTTATTCCCTTTTCTGTGACGCGGCTTGAATTTTAACTGTTCTACCTTGTACTCATGTATTTCTTTCTCATCATTTTCTTCGACCAGTACCTTAACCAGCTGACGCAGCACATTGACACTGGATACCTGCCCCTTCAGACCGTCATCTGTCGTTACAAAATCTCCGATATTAGGCAGTTTCCGGTTTAACTCTTCATAAGTATCCTCTTCATTTTTCAGACAGCACATCAGTCTGCCACAGATTCCTGAAATCTTCGTTGGATTCAGGGAAAGATTCTGTTCCTTTGCCATCTTGATAGAGACCGGTACAAAATCAGCCAGGTGAGTATGGCAGCACAATGGTCTTCCGCAGATTCCGATGCCGCCGAGTATCTTGGTTTCGTCTCGGACTCCTATCTGACGAAGCTCGATTCTCGTTTTAAATACAGAAGCCAGATCCTTGACCAGCTCTCTGAAATCTATTCTTCCATCCGCTGTGAAATAGAAAAGCACCTTATTATTATCAAATGTATACTCTGCATCAATCAGCTTCATTTCCAATTCATGTTTATGTATTTTTTCCAGACAAATCTTGAAAGCTTCCTTTTCTTTTTCTCTGTTTTTCTTCTCTGTTGCATCATCTGCTTCCGATGCAATACGAATAACAGGCTTTAATGGCTGTATTACTTTGTCATTCTCTACATCCTTTGGCGACATCACCACTGTTCCGTATTCAATGCCTCTGGCTGTTTCTACGATTACATGGTCTCCTCTTTTAATATCAAAATTCTTTGGGTCAAAATAATAGATCTTGCCCGCTGTTCTAAATCTGATTCCGATTACTTTTGTCATCCTAATTCTCCTTTATTGTAAGCATCAGCAGCTCCAGTGCCAGATCAAAATTTACATTGGCATCCAGTCTCTGCTTTGTCTTTTCAATCGCTTTGATAATGGTTTCTATTCCTTCATATGTGCTTTGGTTCGCCTGTTCTCTGATATACCTGACCTCATCCTTAAAAATCAGATCATTCGCATCATTGGTTGCTTTAAAGAGAAGAACATCTCTGTACCAGATCATGACAATATCCAGATAATCCTGAATGTCTATCTTATATTCACCAATCTTTTTGATTGCCTGTATCAGATCACCGATTTCCATATCATGAATATACTTCAGAACTGTAATTGCTTCCTTTTTGATATTATCAAAATCCTCTGATACTGCCAGACTTTTTGCTTTCCCAATGTTGCCTCTGGCAAATGCCACGCAAATATCTGCCTGATAATCAGGTATCTTAATATCCTCCATTAGATATTTCCTGACCAGCTTATCCTCTACCGGCTTCATATTTAAGACGATACTGCGCGAAATTAATGTCGGCAGCAGCAAAGAGGCATTTGTTGTAAGCAGCAGAATCACCACATACTCCGGTGGCTCCTCCAACGTTTTTAACAGTGCATTCTGTGCCTGTGGAGTCATCTTTTCAGCATCATTAACGATATAAATCTTCCTTCTGCTGCTGTAAGGCTTGATCTGTACATCATGATTGATCTGATCCCTGATATCCTCTACACTGATGGTGTTTGGCTTTTCATGTACCAGATATATAATATCCGGCTGATTTTTTGACATCGCCTGCTTACAGGAATGACATTCCATACATGGCTCTGTTTCTTCCTTTTCACATTGCAGTGTCATAGCAAAGATACCGGCTATAAACTCTTTTCCGGAACCCCTTTCACCATTGATGATATATGCATGTGATACCTTATGCATCTGTATCGCCCGCTGTAAGTGCTCCTTAATCTGTTCCTGTCCTATAATATCGCTGAAATGCGGCATACTCTGTAACCTTTCTCAATCATTTGATACTTTCTACGTAAATATATCTAATAACAGTCCCCTGATCTCTCCGATCTTTCCCAGAATGGCGATGTGATCTTTTTCCTCTTTCATCAGCTCCTGAGCCAGATCATCCAGATTCTGATCTATCAGCTTAATGATACCGTATACACGATGTCGTCCTTTTCTGTCAAGAAAGTTCTCTCGTGAAAATGCATGTGAACGATTGATGACCTCATTCAGAAAATCCTTGACCAGACTTCTGTACTTCTTCATATCACGTACATCCATTTTTTTTGAAAGCTTCTTCCCCTGTTTTGAAATCTCTTCCATCATCATACTGAGCCGAGCTTGTAACTCCTGCTCTTCAATATGACTAATCAGCGTAAATTTAAATGTCTCATCTGTCGGCTGTGTCTGTTCGTTGACAGGTGCAGAGGCTGTTGTCGGTGTTGTCTGATTGACCTTTATATCCATATGAATACACCTCCATAATCACATCAAGCCTGTTTGATATATATTGCTATTTCCTCTATGCAACGTTTCAGATCATCATTATAAAATACGTTACTAATTTTTGCTTTTTGTATCTTATCTTCAGAAAAATCCTCTGCATCGGCAATAAACCGACGGCACATTTCTTTATATTTTGGTTCCTGCTGCTGTTGCTCTCTCTGTAAAGCACGCTGCAGCCGAACTCCGTCATCCAGATCAATATAGATCGGCAATACGTCTTTTTCTCCAAAATAATTTCTTGTAGAGCAAAATGATTCCAGCGTACCTGTTACCAGATAATTATATTTTAACAAATCAATCTGACCGTCATCTACAGTAAAGTAATGCCATATACCATATACGGTCTGGTATGCGCGTTCTTCGATGATACTGCCGGCTGACTTCAGCTTCTCATACTGCTCTTCCGAGACAAAAAAGTACTCCACACCATCTGTCTCACCGGAACGTATTGGTCTCGTCGTATAAAGAACCAGCTCATGCAGATCCAAATCTGTCCGCTGTATCAGCTGTTTATAAATTGTATCCTTACCGGAGGAACTTTTTCCAATTACATAATAAATCTTTCCCATATTGTCAGCTTTCCTTGTTTACAGCCTGTTTTTATGAACATGCAGCGTTTCCAGTAAAGAGCAGTATGTATCTGCCAGATTTACAATCCAGGCTTCTCTGCATTTCGGAAGACTGGCATTTAATGGCCACATATGCTTTCTGATAACCTCTTCTTCCAGCATATTGAGATCGAAGTCTTTACTTGCATTCTGCAGTGCAATTCTTGCATGTCTGAAGCCATGCCAATTTGGACTCTGTTCCGGTTTATGCCAGTCATATAGAAAATAATCATGAAGCAAAGCTCCCCTGATCAACGTCTTCTCATCGGAATGAGCATGTAGCAGGCTGTCCATTTTCAAACTTGCCCTGGCAACACTCATACAGTGCTGCCTTACTGTAATATTTCCATGCTGGATATAGGAGTCCTGTTCTTGATAACGAGGAGTTGCCAGTATATCTTTTCCATAGTGTTCTATCATTTTATCCAGATACGGTACTGATTTTCTGTGCCACATATGATTTCTATTTCTCAACTTGTGATTCGCCCTCTTGCTGTTCTGTTTCTTTCTCTTCCGGCTCTTCCTTTGCTTCCACATCAATGGCTTCTGCTTCTTCTCTGGCCTTTTTTAGTACTTTAATCTGCTTTGTTAAGAAAAACATCGTAATCAGATCCGTTACTCCACCAAATATAAACCCTATACCAACCAGTCTGGTGAAAATCTCTGCCATACTCTTAGGCTCCAGCAGCAGTACTATAGAAATGGCAATGCATAATAAAGCAAATATTAATACATAGACCCAGCCACTGAACTTCGCTCTTTTCAGATCAATCGAGTGCTGCAGCTTCACAATACCATTTGCAAAAACCACGATTCCCATAAGCATTGGAATCATAGAGATGACTGCATCTACCTTCCAGATAATACAGATTCCGATTACCAGTATGACCATACCTATCACCAGATCATATTGATAATAGGCCTCCATCAGGTCTTTTCTGAAATATGCAGCAACATAGTACAATCCAACCAACAGCAGACATCCTGCAAATATATAGCAGATAGTGATCATCGTGGTATCCGGGAATGCTACCAATATAATACCCAGCAAAATACTTAGTACAGATAATAAGCTTGAACTGACTTTCATCCTTTTTTCCATCGCTATTCCTCCTTGATCTGTTTGCAGTTTTCATCCAGTGTTTCTTTGTATTGTTCTATCAAATAATCATAGTCACCACTATTGATTTTAATAATCGCTTTCATTCTTTCTTGATCGAACAGATCTCCTCTCGTAATTAGCCGGATGATATCATAATACTCTGCCAGATTTTCGTCTGTCAGCATATTTGTATTATACATAACAGTCTCTCCATAGCCTCCCGGTGACTCTCTCCACATATGCCCGATTCGCCAGTTAGCCTCTCTGACCGCAGGCAGTTTTGATAAAAAAGGATCACCAAGTGCATACAGGTCATTCAGGTACAGATCTGAATTATAGTAAATGGAAATACCCGGTACCATGCGCAGCAGTCCTCCGGTATTCTCATGCGCTCTCAGATCATCTATTCCTTCCTCATTCCACGCGTCACGAATACACAACTCTCCTGTCTGCAAATAGGACAGTGTATTGTTAAATAAACTGGTATATTTAAAATAATTACCTCTTTCATCTGATATCGGCGAACTAAACGTATTTCCATACATAAACTGAGAAGTAATGACTCCTGTTCCCATTGCATAGACAAGTCCCAGTCCGACAATCGTTGTATAAACGGCAGATATTCTCTGTGGCTTTTTACAGGAAGCAAACCCCTGATTTTCGATGACCACATACGTGCAGACGCTCATAAAAAACATAACGGTAAAATGTCGTCCAACCATAAAATCTCCACCGATATACATCAGATACGCTCCATATAAAATCATTCCAAGTACTGTATATATGTACTTTGCCTTTCGCATGCATAATACAATGATCACTACCATAGCCGGTACAGCCAGTAACAGAATATCTGTCAGTCCTGATGTGACCACATACTGAACGCCCCTGTATAAATACTCTTTTAATGGAATCTGTGTTCCAAGCTTTACAAATGCTGTATTTGGTACCGGAAATCCATAATAAAAGGTAGAGAATAGCTCCCATCCGATAAAAGGAAGCAATCCGGCAAACCCCAACCCGACTGCTTTGATAAAAGAGACCTTGTCCCTTTTCAACAAAAACACATACAAGATCATTGGCACAAACATTAAAACTGCATCCATTCTTGTCATGGCAATCAATGAAATCAAAAGAGCGAGGATAAACATTCTCTTTGCTGTATATCTATCCGATTCAAAATAATATTTCAAAAATAAAGCTGCCAAGAAAAATAACAGACTGTTTTCCAATCCGGATGTTGTATAGCTGATAAAACAAAAACTTCCTGTCAATGTTGCAAAGGAAAGAATAATCTGTTTCTTGGATTTACAAAATGTCTTCATCAGAATGTGATATGCAGATGTAGAAAAAATAATACAGATCAACAGAGAAACAAGAAACATCTTTCTAATCAGAAAATAACCGCATGCAATGACCAGTGTAAACAATGGGCAGGATGTAGCAGATGCTCTTTCTCCGATATTATAGACGAATCCATTGCCAAGAACCAAGTTCTTCGCCATGATATACGCATGATAAGCATCATCACTCTGCCATGCGAGCAGGGTAATGACGCAAATAAAGACTATCGTTGTAATCAATCTATATCGATTGATTTCAGAAGAATAGTATTTTCGAAATTTTTGATTTTGCTGCTGTATTTTTTCTTTTAAATCCATCACATGTTCTCCTGTTGGTCATTACGAATTTTTACGCATTACGTTATCTTCGTTTTTCTTCAGTTGAAACAAAAGCCTCAGAGCTTCTGTGACAGATTTCATCTTTATACTCGATTGAGAACCAACATAATGAATCGGAACTTCTATTGTTTTCATATTTCTGCAGTAAAAACGCATCTCTGTCTGATACATATGACCAAGAGAAAGAAAAGCATCCAGATCCATATTCTCCAGAACTTTTCTTTGAAATCCCTCAAATCCACTTGTCATGTCCTTAAGCTTTGTTCCTAATACCAGGTTCGAAAGCATGGTCCCGCCGGAGCTGAGTATCCTTCTGTATAATGGATGATTGGATATGTCCCCTCCTGCTGTAAACCGCGAACCCCATACACAGTCATAGCCTTCCTCCAGCTTCTCTATAAACTGCGGAATTTCTTTTGGTAAATGACTGCCGCCGCCATCCATTTCTATGATCTGTTCGGCTCCATCTGCAAGTGCCATTTTAAAACCATGCAGATAGCATGTAATCACGCCTTTGGACTCTTTATGAAAAATCATTTTAATTCGGTTATATTTCTTCTCCATCTCATGAATGATTTCTTCTGTTCTGTCTTTGGAATAGCTGTCTATAACAGGATAAATATACAGATTGTCATACGGAAGCTGCATCACTTCCTCAAGAACTGCTCCCATGGTTGCTTCTTCATTTGCCACAGGCATTACTATAATTGTTTTCTTCATCTATCTACCTCAACTATTTCTCTCACTGCTTTTCTGATCAGTCATCTCTTCATTCTATTCGGTAACGGATGCTTCATTCCCTTTGTTTGTTATTTTGATAAACGATCTGCCATCTGAAGTGCACGCTCTACAACAACATCAGAATTATAATGCTGCCACTCACCCCATCTGCCAAGTCCATAGACCTGTTTTATTTCCATAAAAGAAAGTAATTTCTTCATCGTTTCCTGTTTTCCAATCGTATTCAGCGGATATGCGTATTCATTGATATAAGCAAATGCGTCGCTCTTCTGATATCGAGTCAAATTGGTCTCTGTCCAATAACCATTTGATGCAGGACAGAAATTGTGTCTCACAAGAATTCTGTGATAGCTCAGTTCCGGATCTGGATAATAAATCCAGTGTGCGGATGTATCTATATGCTCATTATGATACTCTATTACAACAGAACTGTATTTTAATGTATCAATAGACTGACGCAGTTCCTCAGGAAGTCCTAAAATCTGGTCAAAAGATTTCCATGGTGCCGTATTGATAATATAATCTGCGTGATAAGTATCATTTACGATTTTTTGGTCAAAATCGATTTTCTCAATTTTTGTTTGATACTGAATCTTATCACCAAGTGTTTTTGCCATACGAAGCCATAATTCACCATATCCGTACTTCTTTGGATAATAGAATCTGGCATGTGCCGGCTGCGATCCGTACATTTTCCTCTCTAGACAACTGGTCAGCGTTTCCTCAAAAGATACGTTTGGCAGCTTCTCAAGCCAATAAGTGCCTAATGCATTCAGATCTTCTCCAAACATCTTCTGATTATAAGGAATCATATACTCCTTGGCAATCTTGGCGCCAAGCTTCCAATAAATCCAGTCTATAAACTTATCGGGCATATCAACACCCAGATTACATCCTGCAACCGCAATGGCCTTCAGATACTCTACCTGATCAGAAATACCAAGCTGCCATATATTTGCCTCTATTGGACTGTTTATCATTGTGTGGTGAATATCTATCTGTGAGTCTCTGTTATAAGTATCCCATTCTGTATCCGGCATAAACTCAAAGAGAAAATCTAATACATCTCTTTTCTTAACATCCAGAAAATGACCTCCGCCTATATCTAAAGGTCTTCCATCCGTCTGTACGCTTCTGCATAGTCCACCTGCTTCACTTTCTCTCTCAAGAACCAAAAAATCTTTCTCTCCGTTTTGTAACAGTCTGTTTGCAAAAGTTAATCCTGCCGGGCCGGCTCCTATAATTAAATATTTCATTCATCTGTTTCCTTTACGCTTTCATCCAACATACATTTTATCAGTTTTCTTAGAAAACATCAATCATAACACTATATCTTATTCTCAAATTCCTCTATTATCTCCTGATACATACGAATCACTGTCTGCCATTGCGATGCTATAATGCTTTTTTGATCTTTTTTACAGATCTGATTGACTTCTCTTGCATACTCTGCTAATTCGTCTGCTCCAAGTGTAGCAGCAATACTTTTTAGTGAATGCGTTTCAATAGATAGCAAATTCAAATCATTCTTTTCAAATCCTTTTTTGAGGTTCTCTAATCTCTTGCGCCCATCCCTGCAAAATACTTTTATAATATTATTATAATTCTCTTCTCCACCACAATTCTCTATCCCTTTTGCTGTATTAATCA
>CAYRJT010000052.1:0-11559 GCA_964424675.1 uncultured Lachnospiraceae bacterium | reverse complement strand
CTGCAACATATTTCTTCATAGTAGATTCCCTCCTAAGTGATTAGTTGATTGTATTATAGCACAATAAATGGGATTTGTCAGAAAAAAGGCGCAATTTTTCTGTAATTTTGTTTCTTTGGAATTTGAGAAAAGCCTTTTCGGAAATTGCTGAAATTGAGATTTTCTCATGTTATAATCATTAGAATAAAGTGGTTATCATAGAGATATGATGTCGTGAAGGAAGATTATTGTATGGAGTGATTGGAGAATGAGAGAGCAGCGATGAATCGACAGTTTATTCAGGGATTTTCGATTAATTGGGATAAGATAGAACCGCGTAGTTATCTGCGGGAGATTGAGGCGATCAAGGAACTTCAGTATTTGGAATTTGAGAAGCCGGTTACGTTTCTGGTTGGGGAGAATGGAACGGGGAAGTCTACGCTGTTAGAAGCGATTGCGGTTGCGTCCGGGTTTAATCCGGAGGGTGGAACGAAGAATTATCATTTTTCGACTTATGATTCGCATTCTGAGCTTTGTAAAGCGATACGACTGCATAAGGGGATTCGGACTCCGGGATGGGGGTATTTCCTGCGTGCGGAGAGCTTCTATAATGTGGCTACACAGGAAGAGGAATATGCAAGGGGTTCGGCTGCTATGTCTGAATATCTGCACCGAAAATCTCATGGTGAGAGTTTTCTTGCCATTGCGCAGAAGCAGTTTAAGCAGAATGGGCTTTATCTGTTAGATGAGCCTGAGGCGGCGCTATCTCCGCAGAGGCAGCTGACGCTTATGATGGAGATAGATCGTTGTGTTAAGGAAGAGTCACAGTTTATCATTGTGACGCATTCTCCGATTTTATTAGGCTTGCCGGGAGCGCAGATCTATACGTTGGATCAGGGCGTGATTCGGGAGTGTGAATATGAGGAAACGGACAGCTATCAGATCACGGAAATGTTTATGAATCATAGAGAAGCGCTTCTGCGGAGACTCTAAGCACAGACGAACATACATTCGAGAAAACAATTGCAATGAACGATTGGGCATGATATAATGTCGTTAGACATTATATCAGCGCATGTTTTGGTGCGCATAAATTATCATGAGCTATGCTCATGATATAATTTTACCTAATCGTCAAGAAAGATAAGGATGATTATGTTTCATAAGAAAATCAAAACAAATACATATGATCATGTGAATCAGAAGCCGGTAGTGAAATGCAGCATCTGTAATGGGGAACAGGTTGCAGGCTTTCGCGATATTCATACGGGCAAATTTGAGGAAGTGATGCTAAGCTTCAAAATGAGAGACTGGATGAAGCTGCATATGACCAGATCATTCTGGGAACTCCTGTATGGGCAGGCAAATGTGCATCTCCGGTCAGAAGCTTTATTAAGAAAAATCATTTGAATGAGAAGGTGACGGCTGTATTTACCTGCAGTGGTGGTGGAGATAATGATGGCTGTATTGCAAATCTGAAGAAGCTGTTGCATCACATACAGTATACAGTTGCGCTAGCAGATCAGAATAATCAAGAGCTTTCAGGAAAGAATGAATCCAGACTTGCAGAATATATAGAACAGTTGAAGAACGAATCAGAATAGAATCAAAGAGTGTATTGAACATATAGTGTTGGAGCTTAGCACAGTGTTTCAGGGAAATAAGGATACCACAATGACAGATCAGAATCATAACACATCCTTAAAACAACATATTTATGCTGCCATAGATTTGAAATCCTTCTATGCTTCGGTGGAGTGCGTGGAGCGTGGTCTGGATCCACTGACAACCAATCTGGTGGTGGCAGATGCGAGCAGGACTGAGAAAACGATTTGTCTGGCGGTATCACCGTCGCTGAAGTCGTATGGAATACCGGGCAGGGCGAGGCTTTTTGAGGTCGTGCAGCAGGTAAAAAGGGCGAATGCAGACAGGGTCAACAGGGCACCGGGACGTAAGTTCGCAGGGGCATCTTACGATGCTGTGAAGCTGCAACAGGACGCTTCGCTAGCCATTGACTATATTGCAGCACCGCCGCAAATGGCATTATATATGAAGTGTAGTACACAGATTTACGATATTTATCTGAAGTATATTGCCCCGGAGGATATTCATATCTATTCTGTGGACGAGGTCTTTATGGATGTGACGGACTATCTGGAGACTTATCAGATGACGGCACGTGAACTGACTATGAAAATGATTCACGAGGTGCTTGATACTACAGGTATTACAGCTACGGCGGGAATCGGGACGAATATGTATCTGTGCAAGATTGCAATGGATATAGTGGCAAAGCATGTGGAAGCTGATGCAGACGGCGTCCGGATTGCGAAGCTTGATGAGATGTCATACAGAAAACAGCTATGGAATCACAGGCCGCTCACTGATTTCTGGCGGGTGGGCAGGGGCTATGCCAAGAAGCTTGAACAGAACGGACTGATGACAATGGGTGATGTTGCACGCTGTTCTGCAGGTAAAGCAACAGATTATTATAATGAGGATTTATTATATAAATTATTTGGTATTAATGCAGAGCTTTTGATTGACCATGCCTGGGGATACGAACCATGTACAATTGCAGATATCAAAGCCTATCAGCCGGAAAATCACAGCTTAGGTGCCGGTCAGGTCCTGCAGAGTCCCTATACAGTGCCGATGGCAAGGCTGATCGTGAAGGAAATGACAGATCTGCTGGTGCTAGATCTGGTGAATAAAAAGCTGGTGACAGACCAGATTGTATTGACCGTAGGCTATGATGTAGAGAGTCTGACGAACCCGGATATCCGCAAGAAATATCACGGAGAAGTCACGATAGACCGTTATGGCAGGGAGGTTCCGAAGCCTGCACACGGAACAGCCAGACTGAACGGTATGACATCCTCCACAAAGCAGATCATGGATGCAATGACGACACTGTATGACCGTATTATGAATCCAGATTTGCTGGTCAGAAGAGTCAATGTGGCTGCAATCAATGTGGCAGATGCTGCAAGTGCCAAAGAGGAACAGTATGAGCAGTTAGATCTCTTTTCTTATTTTGCACCTGAAGAGAAGAAGCAGGAAGCAGAGGAGCTGGAAAAGGAGCAGAAGCTGCAGCAGGCGATGCTGGAAATCAAAGAAAAGTATGGGAAAAATGCAATCCTTAAGGGTATGAATTTCGAGGAAGGCGGCATGACCATTAAGAGAAATCAGCAAATCGGCGGACACAAGGCCTGAACAGGGATACGTGAATATCAGACACAGACTATCCGAGAATACAAAATAAAGTGTAAGGAGGGACAGAGATTGATATGGATGATAAGACCAGTCAGCAGTATCGTGACATCATAGACCTGCCCCACCATGTATCTGAGACACATCCACATATGTCTGTCTATGATCGTGCAGCGCAGTTTGCCCCCTTCGCAGCATTGACCGGATATGAGGATGCGACTGCAGAAACAGCCAGACTGACAGATCAGAAGGTTGAGCTGGAGGAAGATAAGAAAGAGATTCTGGATGCGAAGATTCGGATACTGCAGGAATGCGGAGAACAAATGGCAGAGGTCACACTTGTTTATTTTGTGAGGGATGAGAAAAAGGCCGGCGGCATTTATGAGACAATGACGGATTTTGTTAAGAGAATCGATGCATACAGACGGCTGGTGATAACAAAAGACGGACATCAGATACCAATTGATGATATGATAGACATACAGGGCGATTTTGAAAGTATAACGGATATAGATGATTAGTGTTGGAGGAAGTAATGGATCAAATTGCGGGAATATTGATTTTGGGCTTAGTGCTTCTTGCCCCGATCGGGCTTGTCATAACAGACATTGTGCTTTTTATTAAGAAAAAGGAGAATGGATTATTTGAATTCATTGCTTTTTTCATTGCAGGGATTTATATTCTGCTCGCATATGAATTGTGGGAGGTTCCTTCTTACGATGTGGCGCTGAATCTCTATGGGGATACAAGTACTCATGAGCCGTTTAGTTCTGAGCATGTATTGACACTGATTGTAATGATGTTAGTTGGTTTTACCTGTTATATGATACTGAAATTCTTCCGGAAGGCTTTGCCTCCGCTTGCAGAGGTGATGTTACTCGGAGGTGTATATCTTGGCAGTGCCGTTAATGTGATGTGTGTTGTTCAATCTTGATGATGATTCTGTGTTTGTTCGGACAACAGCCGGACAGTGTGATTCTGGCATTCACGAAGACAAGCGACTGGATCTTGTCAAAGGAGGTATCACCGCCGCCGACGGCTTATGATGAGCATTATCTGTGCACGGTTTCTCTGCGGGGGCATAAGAAGCTGGTCAAGCCGATTCGATGTGGGATTCGCAAGGGGCGAAAGATTATTGTGAACAGACAGCTGTGTGTGGCAAATGCATTTGAACAGCTGCTGATGGAGCGGACACCAAAGCTGCATCGGGCAATTCGAACTTTCTATGATACATATGGCTATCCGATTTCAAGACACATCAACAGTGCATGGAGTGCGGATATTACTTATTTGATTATGAAGCCGCTAGAGTGGATATTTGTAGTCGTTCTGTATCTGTTTGATCTAGACCCGGAGACACGTATCTGCAAGCAGTATTTACCGTTGAAGGAAGCAAAATGAATGAAAGAAGTTAAATGAATGAAAGAAGCAAAATGAGTGGCAAGAGCTAAATGAACAATAGAACGAGGCAGAGTAATGAAAGTAAGAGGCGACGTGATTGAGTGATAAGATTTTATTAGTGGATGATGAGAAGGATATTGTGACTTTGTTAGAGGAGGTGCTGATTAAGGATGGTTTTACCCATATCAGAAAGGCATATACCGGACAGAGTGCACTGGAAATCTGTGCAGAATACCAGCCGGATGTTGTGATACTGGATATTATGCTTCCGGACATGGATGGAATTGAGGTATGTAAGAAAATTCGTGAATTTTCACATTGCTCGATTCTGTTTCTGTCATCGAAGAATGATGATGTCGATAAGATTCTGGGACTGGCAGCAGGCGGGGATGACTATGTGACGAAGCCTTTCAGTCCGAAGGAGGTAGTCTACAGAATCAAATCCCAGCTGCGCAGGCAGCAGTATACACAGACCGGGGCGGCAGGAGAGCAGGCGAAGACGCTGTCACTTGGAACTATTCGCATAGATACGGATGCGAGCTGTGCGTACAGAGAGGATGAACTGCTGGAACTGACAGCAAAGGAATACGGACTTCTTCTGTATCTGATGGAGAATCCGAACAAGATTATCAGTAAAGAGCGTTTATATGAACAGGTCTGGGGAGAGGACAGCGTTGTCTGTGATAATACAATCATGGTTCACATCAGACATTTGCGTGAGAAGATAGAAAAGGATGCCTCAGACCCGGAAATGCTGCTGACCGTCAAAGGCTTAGGATATAAATTAGTGGAAGGAAACCGCGTATGAAATTATCCCGGGATTTTATGAGGTTTTATATCATTCCGGTGGTACTGCTGATTGGAATGATTGTAACAGCCGGATTTATTGTGTTCTATACCGGTACAGCAGGAACACAGGACGGGAAGACCGTGGCGAGCAATTGGCCGCGGGATTTTACGTTGGGATTTTCCAAGTATATTACATATGATGGGGAGAAGCCGCAGGTGACCGAGGAAGGAACGAAGCTGCTTCAGGAGTATGGATTGTGGTTACAGATTTTAAACGCAGACGGGACAGAGGTGGCAAGCTATGACAGGCCTTCTGAGATCCCGTCCGTTTATCAGCCCTATGAACTATTGGAGGCATATCAGTATGGCATAGATGACGATTCCGTATTTGTAAGTCACATCACAGAGGGGGAAGAGGATTATACTTATATAATCGGGTTTCCGCTCAATATCTCGAAGATTACGATGTATATTGATACTGCCAGATACCATGCGGGCAGAACTTTGATTATTGCTACGGTTGTAACTACGGCACTGCTGATGCTGGCACTCACAATCTTCTATAATATGATGATTATGAGAAATTTGACGCGCATTCGTGAGTCTCTGAAGGCAGTTGCTGAGAGAAATTACATTCCAAGTAAGAGAAAGCCCTTCTTACGGGAGGTCTATGAGGGAATTGAGCTTCTGGATCAGGATATTGCAGCTGCAGATGCAAGCCGTGCGCAGGATGAGAAGGCGAAGGAAGAATGGCTTGCCAATATCACACATGATTTGAAGACACCGCTGGCTCCGATTCGTGGGTATGCAGAGCTGATGGTCGAGGAAGCTGCATCCAAGGAGAAAGCGCAGGATATTCACGAAGAACGGACAATGACAGACGGAATATCCTCACAGGACATGCAGCGGTATGGCGAAATCATTCTGAAGAACACCATGTATGTGGAGCAGCTGGTAGACGACTTGAAACTAACCTATCAGTTGCAGAGTAATATGCTGCCGTTATATAAAGAAAAAATAAATATAGCCCGGTTTGTCAAGGAGGTCGTGATTGATCTGCTGAATACACCGGACTATGAGAACCGGAATGTAGTGTTTCAGTCGGAGAGCGAAAATATTGAATGCGAATTTGACGCCAAGCTTATGCGCCGCGCCCTGACCAATATCATCGTGAATGCATTAAAACATAATTCCACAGATACCACAGTGACTGTCTTGCTGTCCTGTAAGGAGGGTATTTTACTTTCTATCGCGGATAACGGCAGTGGCATGACAGCGGAAGAACTTGACGGATTGTTCCGCCGCTACTATCGCGGAACGAGTACGGAGGTTCAGACCGAGGGCACCGGTCTCGGCATGGCAATCGCCAGACAGATCATAGAAGCTCATGGTGGCAAGATTGAAGCCACAAGTACTGTGGGAAAAGGTACGGCAATTACAATACAATTGATTCAGATTTAAGGTTAAAATAAGGTTGCATACAAATAGACATAAGGACGACGGTTTATGATGGTTTTGTCGGGAGGAGAGATTCTCCGGCAAACGATTGATAAGCAGTAGTCCTTTTTTTATGCACATAATCAACTAAGTACATGATAAATTAAATTTCAGGAGGAAATCAACATGTCAGTTTTACAGGTAGAAGATTTAAGAAAAACATATGAAACAAAGTCGGGTGTGGCTTCTATGGCACTGGACGGGGTCAGCTTTGAGGTGGAGAGGGGAGAGTTTGTCGGGATTATGGGGCCGTCAGGGGCGGGAAAGTCAACGCTGCTCAATCTGATTGCAACCATTGATACAGCTTCGGCAGGGAAGATTACGGTCGGGAATCAGAATATATGCGGAATCAAAGAGCCGGCACTGTCTGATTTCAGAAGGAATCAACTTGGCTTTATCTTTCAAGATTACAATCTGCTAGATACCCTTACCCTATTCGAGAACATTGCGCTGCCACTTGTCTTATCGAAAAAGAAACCGGAACAGATTGAGGAGCAGGTACGAAACGTTGCTGTGATCCTGGGCATCGAAGAACTGCTAAAGAAGTACCCGTGTGAGGTATCCGGCGGGCAGCGTCAGCGTGCTTCGGCAGCAAGAGCCATCGTCAACCAGCCGGAACTCTTATTAGCGGATGAACCGACAGGAGCACTGGATTCAAAATCTGCAAGGGATCTGATGAGATGTCTGCAGCAGCTCAATGAGGAACAGTCGGCAACCATATTATTGGTGACACATGATGCATTTGCAGCAAGCTTCTCAAAACGAATCCTATTTATCAAGGATGGCCTGCTGTATCAGGAGATTCAGAGAAAGGGAACCAGAAAACAGTTCTATGACGAGATTACAGACACCTTTTCAAAATTAGGAGGTGATGATCATGACCTTCGCTAGTATTGCATTTAAAAATGTCAGGAAGAAGTTTGGCAGCTATAGTATTTATTTCCTTAGCACCACTTTTTCTGTAGTACTTTTTCATTTATTCTGCTCCATGTATTTTAATCCTATGTTTGAAAAGTACCGGTTTGGTACGGGTAAGATGAGTGTACTCTTCAAGGGGGCTTCCATAGCTGTGTTCCTGTTTGCAGCCGTATTTGTAATGTATGCGGGAAGTTATTTTTTGAAGACGCAGAAGAAGGAAATCGCGATTGATTCCGTACTTGGTATGCGCAAGGGACAGATTGCGGTGTTGATGTTCCTTGAAACATTCTTCATCGGACTTCTGGCCGTCGCGGCGGGTACAATCATTGGATCTGTCTCAGCTGGATATGCGGTATCTCTGCTGCTTCGGTTTATGGGAGAGAGTACGAAGATTGTATTTACGGTCGAGGCAGGGGCAGTCATGGTAACTTTGATTGCATTTATCCTGTTATTTGCCGTCAGTGGATTGCGTGCCTACAGAGTGATATATCAGTACAGTCTGATAGAGCTTTTGTCTGCAGAAAAGCAGAGCGAGAAGCTGCCCGGTTACTCTGTGCCCGGAGCAGTGGCAGCGGTACTCTTTCTGGCAGCAGGCTATACCATCTGCATGCGGATGGATATGAGTATCGGCGGCTTGAAGCTTCTGAAGCCGACGTTCATCAGTGCCCTCTGTATCCTGATTGGAACTTACTTTTTGTTCCGGAGCCTTGTACCGGCGTTAGTCGCTGCAGTGAAGAAAAGAGAGAAGTTCTATTATAAGACCACTAACTATATCGGCATCTCGCAGATTGCGTTCCGATTAAAGGGAAATGCCAGAATGTTTACCGTTATCTCACTTTTGACAGCCATTACGATTACAATGATCAGCGCATCATATTCTTTTTACAGTCTCATCGGAGGTGAAGGGACGGAAGCATATGCGCCGTTTTCCTATCTTGCCAAGAATATTGATAAAGAACAGCATAACAGGATTTTAAGCACCATCTCTGAGCTCGGAGAGGTCTCTGTGACTTCGGAGGATAAGATGGAACTTATCAACGTCGAGCTGCAAAATGATCAGTATGCAGTGAAGGATCAGCAGACCGGAGAGGCAGTACCGGGACTTCCTGCGAAGTCGTATCTGATGTCTGAAAGTATGTATCTTAAAATCATCGAAGAGACGCATACGCCAGGAGGGAAAATGAGCGAGACAAGGTCTGATTTTAAGGGCGGTCTAGATGACACAAACTGCTATTTTATAGATGGAAATGCAGTGAGCGATTATTGCCGTAACTTATCGGGACAGAAAATGCAGGTTTCCTTTCATGGTGAAAATGAAGTATACACAGTACGGGGAATCGCACTGCATAAGTACCTTGGTGCACTGGATCTCTACAAGCATCCGACCATTGTTGTCAGTGATTCGAACTATAAAAGGTTTTATCAGAAGGCATCGGCAGGGGATATGGATACCTTCTATGGATTTCAATTTGATGACGATAGGAAGGCATCTAAGACAGTAGAAGCCATTGACCAGTTTATCCCTGCTCGTTTTCATCTGGGAGGACTGCCGGGTAATATCAGCTACATTGGAATTTATAAAGCTAATTTCGCATTGTTTGGCTCGTATGCATTTATCGGGTTTTTCTTAGGCGCATTGTTTTCCCTTGCATCCGGCAGCACGCTGTATTACAAGCTTATCATAGAGGCAGAGGAAGAGGTTCCGCGGTATGCGATTCTGCGAAAAACAGGTATGAACAGACGGGAGCTTACCGCTTCCATTGCAAAGCAGCTTGGAATTGTCTATGGAATGCCGTTAGCTGCAGGCCTGCTGCATACAGTGTTTGGTCTGATCCTGTATATTCATGCACTTGGCGAGATGAGTGCACAGACGAGTGCTGCTCTGGATGCAGTGATCATAGTGCTTTTCAATGTTGCTGTATACGGAGTATTCTATCTATTATCTGTAAGGAGCTACCGAAACATTGTATGCCGGTTTGTATGATGCAGACAGATGACTCATCAGGATATTCAAATCACAAACAGTTTATGCTATAGTATATAGAAGAAATACAGAAAGCAGGAAACAGAATGAAATTACTATTTGTGAGACACGGAGATCCGGATTATACAATTGATTCATTAACAGAGAAGGGATGGCGCGAGGCCGAAATCGTCTCGCACCGGATTGAAAAATTAGACGTAAAGGATTTTTACGTATCGCCATTAGGGCGTGCGAAGGATACAGCTTCCTTTACGTTGAAAGCGATGAACCGCACGGCGACGGAATGTGAGTGGCTGCGGGAATTTGCACCGAGGATTCATCGACCGGACAAAGAGGGACTGTCGATTGCATGGGACTGGCTGCCGGATGAATGGACCTCGAAAGAAGAGTATTATGATCCTGCCTGTTGGGCAGATACAGAGATCATGCGCGAGGGCAGCGTCAGAGAAGAGTATGAATGGGTGACAGGCGAATTTGATGCGTTGCTTTCCCAACATGGGTATACAAGAGAAAATCAATATTACCGGGTTGGACAGGCCAATCATGATACGCTTGTTTTCTTTTGTCACTTTGGGGTGCAGTGTGTCCTCCTGAGTCATCTGCTGGGGATTACACCGATGGTATTATGGCACGGGGCATGTGCGGCACCAGCATCTGTGACAACGGTGGTCAGTGAAGAACGTCGCAAGGGGATTGCATCGTTTCGGATCACAGCATTTGGAGACACTTCGCATTTTTATGAAGTGGGAGAGCCACTGTCATTATCTGCCCGATTTTGCGAGGAATATGATAATGCTGAAGAGAGACATGACTGAATATAATCGAAATCCTTAGATATTATATTTTCATCTTGCGGTATACACTTGGAGATACGCCACGCATCTGCCTGAACAGATCTCCAAAGTAATTGCTGTTATGGAATCCACA
Source organism: uncultured Lachnospiraceae bacterium (assembly GCA_964424675.1). GTDB lineage: Bacteria > Bacillota > Clostridia > Lachnospirales > Lachnospiraceae > JAAYYM01. The sequence goes on along the minus strand of CAYRJT010000052.1, from coordinate 851 downwards.
TTCTTCAGATATTTCCGTGATGGAGTGATCTGTCTGCAGCAACAGGCTGGAGGCCTGCCGGATACGCTGGTGGTTGACATACTCCTTAAAGCCGACACCGGTTAATTCCTTAAATTTCTTGGAAAAGTAGGTAGAGCTCAGATTGGCAACTCTGGCAGCATCCTCCAAAGTGATATCATTGATCAGATTGGAGGAAATATATTCGGCTGCCTGTGATATTGCGGCAGCAGTCGGATCAGAAATCTCATTTTGTACAGAAGTGACATCCTGATATCGCAGCAGTAACAATATAAATTCATGAATATAGCAGCTGAGCAGCAGAGAATGTGAATCTCCGGCTGACTTGGCCTCAATATGTATTTTCTGCATCAGGTCTGCCAGCTCCTTATGGTGATAACCTGGTATGGTGATTTTTCTGGATTCAAAAAAATCAGGCATGGAGGCAGTGGCTTCGTTCCAGACATCGGATAAGATATCCTCCTGATTGAAATAAATAATAAAACGTTCATAGGAGGCACCGGAATGAGCCGTTGTATGATGCAGTGTCCCCGGTGCGATAATGACACCGTTTCCGGCAGAAACCGAAAAAATATTTGTCTCCACAAAGAAGCGGCACTGTCCAGACAGGACAATATATAGTTCATAATAATCATGTACATGATCCTTCGGCATGGAAAAGCTGGAGGATCGTTTCATTTTATCAATTCTGATTCCACTCATGGGTGTTGTCTCCTGTTTTTATATGATATGATTTTAATATATATGTTTTGAGTGAAGTCTGCAAGATGAGAATCACAAAAAACCTGTAATTTGGACGCAAGATGTCCGTTTATTTGTAGAAATCATCGAAA
>CAYRJT010000051.1:3883-11631 GCA_964424675.1 uncultured Lachnospiraceae bacterium | reverse complement strand
CAGATAGCCCATTTGAGTGTCACTGCCTCTGCTGCTGGCTCTGCTGCTTCTGCTGCAGGTTCTTCTGCTGCCGGTGCTTCCTCTGCTGCCGGTGCCTCTGTAGCCTCTGCTGCCGGTGCCGGTTCTGCAGCCTTGCTGCCGCAGCCTGCCAGTAATGTGGCTACAATAGCTGTTGTAAGTAAGATACTGAGTAATTTCTTTTTCACGATAAACCCTCCTGATTCATTTGATTACGAATCCGAACTATTTCGAACTCTGATATCAGTATAAAAAAAAGATGGCATCAACAGAATGGAAATAATTATGTTTTCATTCAAATTTTATTCCTGTTCCATTTTTGTTTTCATAAAAACATGCATTATTTTATGAATTCATGCAAAATTTTATTGTTCTGTGGACATCTTCAATGTTTCTTTCTATAATTAGGGGAGAGTTCTCACGAAGTGAGACACCCCTAATAGGATAATTAAGACATGAATAAAAAAACTTCCAACAGAATCCAGAAAAGAATACTGTTAATCACTGCCTCTGTCATCCTTGCCATGGGTATTATCATTGCCGGAGCCAGTTCCTACATCTACAGCAAATATCTGCAGAACTCTTTGCTGCAGTCTACTGAAAATAACCTTCGTTTCCTTGTGGAATCCATGGACAATAATCTGTCTGGTATTACGCAACTGACCAGATGGTGTCAGACCAATAAAACAATATCTGATTATGTAGAATCCGGTAATCGGGAAGGTTCACTGCTTGCACTGACTGCACATGAGAGGCTGACTGAACAATACCAGAGCAGCGCCGCAGCAAATTTTATCCATCGTGCCGTCATCGCTAATAATGAAGGAGACTATATCCAGATCGTATCCTCTCCCTATTCAAGTACCATTAATGTTGCAGAAACAGCACCCAAACAGGATTATTTTGATACACTTCTGAACAGCCACGGATTTAATTTTTCATATGGAATCCTGCCCGATTTCTTTTACCGCGGCAATGCAAAGGGCATTATCCCGATTGTCAGACCGATTATGTACAAATATAATTCCACTCAGGGCGGATGGGTACTGCTCCAGCTGAGTACCGATCTCTTTGCCTCTCCGATCAACGGATATACACTGGCAGATGACAGTTCCCTGTATCTGACACTCGGAACACATACTTATCTTTATGAGCAGGGAAATTTCGTCCCTGTCAGTGCGGATTATGAAATCGTTGCTGATATGTCATCCAGTCTGCGCGCAGAAGATAATCATGCTACCAAAATCAGAACAGCAGACGGCAGACATATGCTGTTAGTATCCAGACCACTCAGTGTAGAAGGCTGTTATGTCTCACAGACAATATCCGAGCAGGAGCTCTCTGCACAAAAAAACGTCTATCTCTATATTCTTCTGATTATCATTGCTGCCATCATCATTATCTGGTTCATGCTCTTTATCCTGTTGAATCGTACCATCAGCAGACCGGTTTTGAAGATTCGTGACAAAATGAACCGGATATCCGGCGGAGATTTTTCCAGAGATACAGCGATAGAATGGAACCATGAACTGGGAGATATCGGACGAGGAATCAACGATCTCTCGGAAAATGTAGTGACTCTGATGAATACGCGTATTGAAGATGAGAAAAAGAAACAGGAGCTGGAATATCAGGTTCTGCAAAGCCAGATCAATCCTCACTTTATCTATAATACCCTCAACTCCATCAAATGGATGGCTGTCACGCAGGGTTCCACGGGAATCGCCGAGATGACAACTGCTCTTTCCCGTCTGCTCAAGAGTATCTCCAAGGGCACTGCCGGCATCATTCCCTTAAAGGACGAGGTGTCCCTGCTGGATGATTACTTTACGATTCAGCAGTACCGGTATGGTGGTGCGATTACAATGGATTATGAAATCGAGGATGAGGCTCTGATGCAGGTCAACATCCTGCGGTTTACCATGCAGCCACTCGTAGAGAATGCAATTTTTCATGGAATCGAACCTAAGGGCGCATCAGGAGCCATCCATATACACATCTACACAAATGAAGAACATCAGGTACAGATCGATATCACAGATAACGGAATCGGCATGAGTGAAGAAACAATCAAAAGCCTGTTTACTGAAAAACAAACTGATTCCTCAAAGCTGTTTAAGGAAATTGGCATCAGCAATGTGCATAAGCGCCTGCAGTATGAATTTGGTCCGGCATACGGACTCCGCATCACGAGTGAACTCGGTAAATCCACTACGATGACGATACTGATTCCGAATACCATAGAAACCTCCTCTGAAAATCCGGATCATGACACAGAAAGGAGCCACAATGTATAAACTTCTGATTGTTGACGATGAACCACTCGTTCAGGTAGGTATCAAATCAATGCTAAAATGGGATGAGTTGGATATCTCCATTGTCGGTACTGCAATGAACGGAGAGATTGCTTATGAAATGATTGAAAAGCATCTGCCGGATATTGTGATCGCAGATATCAAAATGCCGTTAATGAGCGGACTGGAGCTTGCCAAAAAATGCAGAGATACCATCGGTCGTTTTCCATGTTTTATCATTCTGACCAGTTACGAAGAATTTGACTTTGTAAAAGAAGCAATCAAATATCAGGTAGTAGATTATCTGGTCAAGCTGGAGCTGACTCCCGAAATGCTCACTACATCTGTTCAGAAAGCTGTTTCCTATGTGAATGAGCATCGTCTGGCTGATTTGCATTCTGCGGAGAGCAGAAGGGAAACTCATTTATTTAAGGAGAAATTTTATATTCGACTGCTGCATAATCTGTTTGAATCCAAAGAACAGTTCTCCATGCAGTGCAGTGAACTGGAGCTGGTATTTGATGATGACGACTATACCTGCTGCTATATGGAAATCAGTGGAGATCGTATCGATTCTCTGGCCACCGGTGAACAGCTGAACCTCTATAACAGTTCTCTGCAGATGGTACAGGAAATTGCCTCGAAATACCTGCCGTGTCAAGTCATCTCTCTGGATCTGAAGCACTTTGTGATTATCTTTTTCATGAATCAGACGCAGGCAGCTGACAGCGCACATGTTATCTCTGAGGCACTCTCCCATACATGTACAATGATTCATAATTATTATAATGTTACGATTCTGGCTGCTGTCGGTCCGACTGTGACGGATCCGATGAATATTACCTACTCCTATACCGATGCCAGACAGACCTTTGCGAATGCATCCGCCGAGCTGCCGCTCGTATTCTATGATCAGGCTGCCAATACTCCAAAGGCTCCTACATTGTTCAATATGGCACTCTTCCGCGATGATCTGCGCCGGGCATTTGACGAGTATGATGCAGATGCACTGCATGAAATCATCACTACAATCATCGACCTCTTTGAGGTTCACCCCTCACATACCGTCCAGGCGCTCGATGCTGCCAGCAATCTGCTGTATCTGTCGATCACACTCCTGACAGATGGTGAGGAAGTCCTGGCTGAAATCTATGCAAATGAACCAAATGGCTACCGCTCTCTTTACGGTCTGAGCTCCATGAATCAGATCATGAACTGGCTGACTCTCTTCCGCGACGGACTATGTGACTTCTTCCGTCTGCACAATAAGGATTATAAGAATCATATCGTCATCAGCGTGAAGAAATATATCAATTCTCATATTGAAGAGAAGCTGACACTCAATGATGTAGCGGCTGTTTTTGGTATCAGCTCCAACTATCTGAGCCTGCTGTTCAAGAAGAATAGTGACATCGGCTTTAATGATTATATTACACAGGCAAAAATCGAAACAGCCAAGCAGCTGATGGAAAATGATAATCTGAAAATCTATGAAATCGCAGACCGCCTTGGCTATGAAAGTGCCTTTTATTTCAGCAAGGTATTTAAAAAGGTAGAGGGGGTATCTCCACGTGAGTACATTAATCAGAGACTGTAAATACCGGATTGTATCAGAATATCAGCCCTTTGCTCTCATCCGTGAACGTGATGCATGGAATGAACTGCCTCCGCAGCTTTTGGAAGCTCTGCATGAACAGGGAAATGCCTTTTTCAATTATGAATATCCGCATATCCTGGCAACCGATTTTATGGCATTTTCCAGAACCGGAAACCGGACTGATTTTGAGGAATTATACTTTGCCAAACGACGGGCACTGAATGCATTGGTCCTCGCAGAAGGTGCTTCACACAACGGCGCCTATATGGATGACATCATCAACGGCATTTACTCGATCTGTGAAGAACCCGCATGGCAGCTTCCGGCACATAACAGCTATATCAGAGACACACCCCAGCTGCTCCTGCCTGATGTCACCGCACCGGTACTGGATCTCTTTGCCTGTGAAACAGGAGCCTTGCTGGCAATGATTTATTATTTAATGCATGAAGAACTGGATCAGATCAGTCCTTTCATCACTGTACTCATTTCACAAAAAATCCATGAGCGAATCATCGAGCCATATCTGCACAGACATTTCTGGTGGATGGGAAATGAAGAGGAGCCGATGTGCAACTGGACCATCTGGTGCACACAAAACATACTGCTGACAGCCTTTCTGACCCCACAGGATGCTTCTGTACGGGACAATATCATGAAACAGGCATGCTACAGCATTGACTGTTTTCTGAAAGACTATGGAGAGGACGGCTGCTGTGAGGAGGGCGCTCAATACTATCGACATGCAGGGCTGTGTCTGCTGGGTGCTCTGGATATCATGAATACCGTAACAAATGATGCTTTTTCACATCTGTATCAGCATGATAAAATCAAAAATATTGCTTCCTATATTTTAAATGTACATATCTCAGGACCGTACTATGCGAATTTTGCTGACTGTTCTCCGATTGCAGGACGTGCCGGAGTGCGGGAATTTCTCTTTGGAAAACGTACCCGGAATGAGGATCTGATGCTGTTTGCCGCATCCGATTATGCAGAGTCCGATGAAAATGACCGGCTCTTAACAAGTGAAATCAATCTGTTTTACCGTCTGCAGAATGTATTTACATATGCCGAAATCACGGAACACTATCAAAAGGCGCTCCTGACCTGTCAGAAGCGCGGACTAAGCAAGCCGGTGCCGCAGCATCGTGATCTGTATTATGAAAGCATAGGACTCTTTCTCGTGCGCGATGAGGAATGGGCACTTGCCGTCAAAGCCGGCTGCAACGATGACAGTCATAATCACAATGATACCGGAAGTCTGATCGTCTATCGGAACGGAAACCCGTTTCTCATCGATGTCGGTGTGGAAAGCTATACAAAAAAAACCTTTTCCCCTGATCGCTATGATATCTGGACGATGCAGTCTGCCTATCATAATCTGCCGACCTTTGTACGATCCGAGACATCGGCTAAGCACTTCGAACCGTCAAAGAAAGCTGTCCATCCCAATCACACCTGTGGACACCTGTCAGCTACAAGCATGCCACCGCTTCAGATCATGCAGTCTGCCGGTGCCGATTTCAAGGCACAGATTCAAGATGTCTCCATATGCCCCGGAGGTGTTTCTTCGATTACCATGGATCTTGCAAAGTGTTATCCTGCTGAAGCGCTCTTAACCAGCTATATCCGACAGGTCACATTGACCCCTGAGCAGGGAATCATGATCCATGACATCTACGACGGAACACTTGACTGCTTCATCAGTCTGATGCTCTATGAACAGCCGGTCATCACAGATCAGGTGATTCAGGTCGGTACTCTCGGAACAATCACAATACCAAAAGGATGCACCTGTATCACAGAATGCATCCCCATCACAGACACCCGCCTCAAAACCACCTGGAAACACGACATCTACCGTATTCTATTATACCCTGTAAAGCATAAATGCTTAATTCATATTCTTCCATAAAATATGCACTCCTTATTTCATTATCGAAACATAAGACCACGTGCCAATATAGATGGTTTGCGGAGGTTAAGCCAAAGGAGCCTGAAAACTCTGCAACACCCCTCATTGATCTAGCTGCACACATGGAATTTCCATCAGCTCCGCCACTTTTCGATACAGTCCCGCATTATGACCAACACTCATTGCAAAATGATGCGTCGGTGCTTCTGCAAACCATGCATCCATATAGGTATCCGGATCCGTCTTAAATCTGACCGGTGTCTGCGTATTTCCGATGGTCATAATCGGACCATCCGTTGACTCTGCTTCTGTAATGATGAATTTCAGACTGCCCTCTGCTGTCTGCGTACACCCCAGATTCGTGATGTCTCCTGTCCTGACCTTCGCCTCTACAGATACGCCGGTTCCCTGTTTTCCATGATAAATCCCCATACCACGTAGAATCGGCTTTCCTTTGGCAATTTCCAGATGAAACGGTCCATCATGTCCAAGCAGAATGGTTCCATTCACATAGTCTGTAACGACAATTTCACAGAAGCTGCCTCCCTTATTCACGATATCACATATCTTCATTGCCAGACAGGTCTTCAAATCACCCTCTCCCGCACATGGAATGCCTTTCGCTGTCAACAAGGAATGCCCAACAATAAAACCAGACTGCAGCTTTTCATATTCGCCTCCCGGAGCTCCATGATAATAGTATGTCAATGCATCCAGATGATACTCCTTCACCATTTTCTCCTGTGCCGCCGCTACACGTGCTGACCACTCCAGTTGTTCCGGCGTAGGCTTCTGTGCCAGAGGATCAGCTGCTGCATCTTCACTGATCATAAAGAAGGCTTTGATCTCCTGTCTCTTTGCATTCACTTCTTCCTCTGTAAGACTCTTGAGGCATCGATCCAGATCACACATTTCCAAAACCTGTACATGTGCACCGGTCTGTGCCTGAAACATTGTAAAGTCACTGTAGAGGTCGAGCATTCCGCTGTAGGTATTACCCAGAAACCCAAAGCGCGAACCGCGCAGCCCTGCCTTTACTTTTGCTGCATCTATCCACTCGGCTATTTCATTCCATGCCTTTACTGCCTCAGGACGATTTTCTGTCGCCTCATCCGTTAATGAAATATCGGGTGTCCAGTTCAGACCGAGAAGTCCATTGATGATATGACAGGCTACTCCTGAGCGCTCAAAAGCGTTTGACAGTTCTGGTACCGGACATGCTCCACAATGCGCCAGCCATTCACCGGTTGTTGTTTTCTCGTAATTGATCTGTGCCGTTGGCTGCAGATTTAGGATCACAGTCGGTGCCTGGCAGATCTGATGTACCGGCAAGACTGATGCACTAGTCACATAAGTAGCTGAATGTGCAAAGATCATATCCACATTTTGTGTATTAAAATACTCCCCGGCTTCTCTTCCTGCTTCTTCCCCGTCTACCAAGCCAAAGAAATAAACCTCTGCCCCCATGGTTTCGATTCGATCTGAAATGAACTGTCCGTACGCAAGCAGTCTTTCCTGCAATCCTGCAAACTGATTCCAATACGCCTTCAGGCCCATGGAATAGACTCCGATACGTGGCTTCTTTGTTTCCTTCATTTTCTGCATATTTCTTTTCCTCCTAACTTGTGTATGCATCCCTTAGAAAATCTACTGCTTTTCACAGCCTGTATGAAATATAATAATATTGCTTTTCCATATTTCATCCTAAATTCATTGTATAATATGGTTTATCATAATACATTAGTCATAATTGATTGATTATAACACTTTCTTGCTGTATACTATCAATAACACCCTATATACGATCAGCCATTTGAATGTCAGGAATACACTTATGAAAAATACGCAAAACAAAAATCAGAAATATCTCGAGAAGGCCTCCTATGAATGGTCAGAGGACTCTGTTCGTCTAATCCTGTCT
>CAYRJT010000051.1:0-3873 GCA_964424675.1 uncultured Lachnospiraceae bacterium | reverse complement strand
GTACTGCTCGTTCCACCTATTTTTACATCCAGGAAATCGGACAGTTCAAAACGACTTATCCTTACTTCACAGAACGTCAAAATCTGAATTCCTTTTTAATCATCTATACAACTGCCGGCTGCGGACATCTGGAATATGAAGGACAGAGATATACTCTGCTGCCAGGCTCCTGCTTCTTTATCCACTGTATGGAGCATCATAAATATTATGTAAACCATGAGGAGACTTGGGAATTTCTTTGGATGCATTTTAACGGCACAAATGCGCTTGGTTATTATCAAGAATTTTATGGGAATCAATTTGCAATCCTACAGGTTCAGAATACCTTTTTCATTGAAAGTACACTCTTACGCCTGATTTCCTTGAACCAAAAACGTGATCTGACAACGGAGCTTGTGAGTTCCAATCTGATTACCAGCATACTGACAGAACTGCTGGTACAAAATTTCACCAGCAGTACAGAAGCAATTATGATTCCTCAGCCTATTAGAGATGTTATGAAAGAGATTGACACCAACTTCCGTGATGTCCTGTCACTGGATCACTTTGCATCTGTGCATCATATCTCCAAATACCATCTGTCACGTGAATTCAAAAAATATATTGGTACGACCATCCATGAATATATAATAGGAGCCCGCCTGGCCTATGCCAAGGAGCTCCTGAAATACTCTGATCTGAATGTTGGTGAAATCGCCTACGAATCAGGCTTCAGCCATGTCAGTCATTTTATTAATCTTTTTCAGGACAGGGAACACCTGACCCCGCTCGCCTACCGTAAGGACTGGAAGGACTAACGCTTTGACAGCACATCCTTCTCATATTTCTGTACCTCGGCAAACCAGTCTTCCTTCTCGGGTACACCATTCGTCTTGCAGAAGTAATTCCACACATCACCGAATGGATACAACTTTAATTCCTCCTGCAGCATCATGAGTTCTGTGAACTCTGAATCATTCTGCAGCTTCGCAAGCTTCTCATTGGGCTGCAGCAATGCAAACAGCATAGCCTTCTGCATATTTCTCATACCAACTACCCATGCAGAGATACGGTTGATGCTGGCATCAAAGAAATCCAGTCCAAGCAGAACTCTGTCCATTGCGTCATTTCTGACGATCTCTTTGGCGATTTCTTTTGTCTCGTCATCAAAGATCACTACATGATCACTATCCCAACGCACACCTCTCGTTACATGCAGTGCAATTTTATCATTGAACAGCAGCATGGATGGGATCTTATCCGATACAACCTCGGTCGGATGGTAATGACCATTGTCCATCAGGCTCAAAATACCATTTCTGGCTGCATAATTGACAGTAAACTCAGATGATCCTACTGTATAAGACTCAACACCAATTCCGAATACCTTTGACTCCAGTGCCACGAACACCTTGCTCTTATCATATGGCGTTGCCAGTATCTGATCCATGGAATCCTTGAATCTGGCACGTGGCGCAGTACGGTCTGCCGGTACATCCTTATAGCCATCCGGGATCCAGTAGTTCAGTTCACAGGGAGTTCCCAGCTCTGTAGCAAAATACTCAGCAATCTTCAGACATACAATCCCATGACGAATCCAGAAGTCGCGTACCTCCTTGATTGGGGAAGAAAGTGTCAGTCCATTCACGACTTTATCATGTGAGAAGAATGTCGGGTTAAAGTCTATGCCGATGCCTCTCTGCTTTGCAAAATCCACCCATTTCTGAAAGTGCTTTGGCTCCAGCTTGTCTCTGTCTACAAATTCACCCGGCTCAAAGATTGCATAGCTGGCATGCAGATTCAGTCTGTGTTTTCCGGGAATCAAACTGAGGGCTTTATCAATGTCTGCCATCAGCTCCTCGGGTGTTGTAGCCTTGCCTGGATAATTGCCTGTTGTCTGGATGCCGCCGGAAAGAGGGCCTTCATGGTCAAACCCGACTACATCATCTCCCTGCCAGCAGTGCATCGAAATCGGAAACTTCTGCAGCTTGGCAATGGCTGCCTCTGTATCTACCCCGATTGCTTTATAAATTTCCTTTGCTGATTCATATCTTTGTTCTGTTGTCATGCTCTTTTCCTCCTGATTTTATTTGATTTCTTTTATTTGATTTCTTTTATTTCAAATGAATGATAAATACATGCTCTGGCACTTTTCACATCCGGAAACTCTTTTCCGGCTAACATCTGTGCCGCGATATTCCCGATTGCCGTTGCCTCACCCGGTCCTGCATAGACCTGTTTTCCGGTCTTTTCTGCCGTCAGCTTATTCAGATACTCTGCATTGGAGCCGCCACCGACGATATAGATTCCGTCATAGGTCCTGCCTGTGATGTTCTCGATTTCCCTGACTGTATCAGCATAGCTTTCAGACAATGACTGATAAATAACTGTGGATACCTCACCAACTGTCTTCGGAATCTGCTGTCCGGTTTCTTCACAATACCTCTTGATTGCATCTGTCATACTGTCAGGTGCCAGAAAACATGCCGCATTGACATCGACACGGCTTGGAAATTCACGTACCTCTTCTGCCAGTTCACACAGTCTGGCAAACGAATAGTTATCATGTAGTTCATGACGCACAGACTGGATCATCCATAGTCCCATGATGTTTTTCAAGAAACGGAACCGATATTCATATCCGCCCTCATTTGTAAAGTTCGCCTGCATACATTCAGCAGAACAGTTTGCTTCCTTTGCCTCGATTCCCATCAATGACCAGGTTCCGGAGCTGATATACAGGAAATCATCTTCCTTAGCCGGAACAGCCAATACTGCAGAGCCGGTATCATGCGTCGCAGGCAGCACGACTTCGCAATCAAATCCGACTTCTTCTCTGATCACATCAGAGAATCTGCCTGCCGATGTACCCGGCATTGATAAAGGTCTGAATATATCTTTTTTGAATCCCAATTGATCAATCAGCTCATAATCCCATTCCTTCGTTTCAGGATTGACCAGCTGTGTCGATGTAGCATTTGTATACTCTGACAGCTTATTTCCTGTCAGTAAAAAATGAAAATAATCCGGCAGCATCAGAAAATCTGCTGCTCTCTGCATCAAAATCGGTGTCTGTAGCTTCACTGCCATCAGTTGATAGATCGTATTGAATATCTGCTTCTGGATTCCGGTTCTGGCATACAGCTCTTCCAAAGGAATGATTTCATAGACCTTATCATCCATTCCGGCTGTACGTTTATCCCGATATCCGTAGGTCTCACCCAGTATGTGATTTTCTTTGTCCAGCAGTACATAGTCAACCGCCCACGTATCAATGCCCATGGTTACCGGTACCTTGCCGATCTGCCTGCAGCGGCTGATTCCCGTCTTAATCTCATTGAACAGTGCGTTCACATCCCAGCACAGATGACCGTCTTTTTTCTTCATACCATTATCAAAACGGTAAATCTCCTCTAATACCATTCTTCCATTTTCAATACTGCCTAATATATGACGTCCGCTGGATGCTCCTATATCAATTGCCAAATAGTAATTACCCATTGATCATAACCCTCCGTATCCCTTCCTGTACAAATAACATTCATCCCTGTAAGTGCATTTATTGGAAATCGGCGTGGCCAATTACGACGATTCCCTAAAATGCACCTATCCATGGAATGGTTTATAACCATCATCAATATAACTCATTTCAAGCAAGAAAATAAGGGCGGTATTTGCTTGATTTACCGTCCTTATTTGCATCATTGTAATATGTATGATATTCTATTATAAGTGATAGGAGGTTCTTTATGAACTCAGATTTATTAAATTCTCTGAGAGTGATTACGCCAGAGGAGCAGAAAATTCTGGATGGAAATGTAGATGTAGAAAAGAGTCTTTATTCTACAACAAAGGATTTTGTCATTGACAGCGGTAAAATGCTGGAACGCGGTA
>CAYRJT010000050.1:0-11694 GCA_964424675.1 uncultured Lachnospiraceae bacterium | reverse complement strand
TCATCGGCGCCATGTCCGTCTATTGTAACAAGAGTTCCCTGATTACGCAACTCGTGATAGAGCATCATCATCGGAATCGGGCTTGTCAGATAGAGATCCTCAAACAGGTAGAAATAGTTGTCTAATTCCCCGACAGCCTTCGTAGGATCTATCTCCACGAAGGTAGAGTTGATACCAAGATAATCCGTTACCTTCTTGGCATAGACACTCTCATCCATCGTCGTTCCCGGGAATGTTGCCACGAAAGCATGCTGCCAGTCATGATTCATGCGGATGTCCTGATCGTGATTCGCAAGATGCGACATCGCACAGATCGTTGCCGAAGAATCAAGTCCTCCGGAAAGTGCCGTTCCGATCGTCACATCACTTCTCATACGAAGCTTACAGGCATCCAGAAATAAAGCCCGGAACATCTCGACCTGCTCCTCATACCGCTCCGGCACCTTGGGCAGATGGTCTAACGTATCCCAGTACTTCGTAATCTGCATTCCATTCTCATCAAAATAAGCATAAGAGCCTGCAGGAAAATGCTTCAAACCCTCAATCACACATTCTTCCGTTGCTTCATACCACATGATCTGCTTCGGATTCATAATCAGCTTACGATTGGGCCTAAGCTCTTTCAAAAGTGGCATCAAAGCCTTCATCTCAGAAGCAAATGCAATGGAGGTCTTCTGGTCATTTAAATAGGTATAATACAAAGGCTTTACGCCAAACCGGTCTCTGCATAAGAAGAGCTTCTTCTCCTCGCAATCCCAGATGGCAAATGCCCACATACCGTTGAATTTGAGAACACACTGCTCCTTCCACTCCACATAGGCAGCTAACAGCACCTCCGAATCAGATTCACTCGTAAAGGTATAGCCCTTTGTCAGAAGTTCCTTACGCACTTCAATAAAATTATAAATCTCGCCGTTGAAGACAAGCATGTATCTGCCGTCCGCATACGCCATCGGCTGCAGACCCTTATCTGAAAGGTCCAGAATGGCAAGCCGTCTGTGTCCGAGTGTAACGCCATTCTCCTGCCAGAGTCCGCTTCCGTCAGGGCCGCGGTGATACAGTCTCTCCGTACAGGTTCTGGCAAGCTTCTCATCTATATTTGCATTGACTGCTCCGAATATTCCACACATAAAGATCTTCTCCTACTATCTCTTTTTCCTTAATTTCTCACGAATACGATACCACAACACCGTAAAACCATACTTTGCCCGAAACGCCTTATAATTGTAGAGGTACTTCTCAGCCGGTTCTATCTGTGGTTCCTTCACACTTTTCTCCGTATCATACAGGAAAAATCCGTTGCCGACAATCTTCTTCACAATATTGGCATCAATTGGGCGCAGCATCCTGCCGCAGCTCGCAATCACCCTGTATGGCAAGGAAAGTGAAGTCAGCAGATATCTTGTATGGTATGGTCTGCCACCGTATAAATCAATCGTCAGCGTTTCCTTTTCCATACCCGAGCAAAACTCCTGCAGTACCGTCAACAGCTTTTCATTTTCAAAGAAGATATCATAGACTGCCTCAGACTGCTCCATGTCCGAAAAATAATAGATTTTATCAAAGGAATACAGCAATGGCACCTGATAATCTGCAACCATCTTCGTCACATTCGAACCCTCATCTGAGAAATTCGTTGTCAGTGACTGCTGTGGATAAAAGAAATATTTTCCCGTCTCCACAAGATACTTATTAAAATACTTCAGCCATGATCTCTCCGGCCATGAAGAAATAAAGGCAGGTATATTTTCGGCTTCTATCGGCTCGTCCTTTTGCTTCTCATACCAGCTGTAAAAGCCCTTCCACTGCTCCTTAGACCATGCCTGTCCCCAGGAGGATGCCATCTGCATATACCAGTTATCATATCCATCCTGCAGTGGTTCAAACGGCTCTCGTACATTGACATTCAACATGTGTTTGTAAAGAGAGACACCTGCTATTTTTTCCTTGTCCTTTGTAAATGCAAGTGCTTCCGCACTATATAAAAAGAAGGCGGGAGAGACATACAGATCATCCTCCAGCATAATGATGTTTTCATATTGTTCCGTCAGGTTGCCGCATTTTAATACATGTGCACGCAGTCCGAGATTTTCTTCCTGATACAGTACTGTCTTTTCGCCATACTCCCACTGATAGGTATTCGCAACATCCAGAACCTCCTGATTGTCTCCATGATCAATACTGATGACAAGCGGAATTTCTGCATCCGGATAATTTGCCGTACTCAGAGAATTTAAAATTCTGCTCAATGACCGTGGTCTGTTATACGCAACGACCACAATTGCGATGTCTGCCCTCTTTTTCTTTGACACCTTCATCAACCCCTTACAACTTTTTGATTCTGTCCTCTGGTTACACGCTGATATCTGCGGATCAGATTGATCAGCCACTGCGGAAAATGATGCATTCCAAACTGCTTGATGTTCACAAATACCATTTTTCGTTTGAACTGCTGTTCCGTCATCTCTATGATACCATATTTCTCACGAATGGTTCTTCCCTCAATGAACGCATCCTTCAGATTTATAGTAGAAACGCCTTCACGGCATACGATACACACAATTTCCTCTACATGAACAAATTTCCTGCCATTTAGATAAGACTTTAAAAGAAAATCATAGTCTGCTCCGATACGGTAATGCAGGTCATACGGAACCTCCTGCATAAGCGTTGTCCTAATAAAACAGGACTGGTGGCTGAATGGCATCTTATGCTCGATCTCGTCCATATGCTTGGGATAGGGATAGAAATGACCGAACTCAGCCTCCACTGCATCGCCATAGAGAATGTCTGCCTCATCATAGAAATTTCCTTCAAAGATATGGCGCAGAACATCATCGGTAAAATATCTGTCATCGGCATTCATGAAATTGACCCAAGTCCCGCTGCAGTGTGTAACAGCCTCATTCATTGCATCGTAAATGCCCTTGTCCTTCGATACAATGTGTTTAACCGCAATCCCTTTATCCTCAAAGGACTTTTTGTACTCCTCTATGATCTCATTGGTACGGTCAGAGGAACCACCGTCCTTGATGACATATTCGTAATTGTCATAAGTCTGGTGTAGCACTGTCTCCAGAACGCCCTGTATATACTTTTCTGCATGATAGCAAACCGTAATGACTGAAACCATCGTTTTCATACCTGTCGCCATGATACCATTCTCCTAACCTGCCACAAACTCTGCATTGAACATTCAAAACCATAGAATCATTCACTGCTGCTCAGATCCCATCAGTGCCGGATCAATCACTCGATTTTGCAATACAGTGAAAAGAATACATATAATAAGCGAATACAATGACACTTCAACAGTATAAAAGGGAGCTTTTTCGCCCCGCTCACCAGAGACAGATCTATATTCCGGATAGCCTCCAGATAAGGATCTGCTGCCACGATCTGCTTCATTTCCCTGATCTTCGTTCCGAATGACTTTGGATTATCCGGATGCAGGAAGTCAATCTTCATATCATCTAAGAAGAAGAAAATACATCTCATATAATAAATCTGCATGAATTTCTCTGATTTATGATAATCTACGATAAAATTCCTGAATTCACGCAATGCACCCTCAAATACATCAATTCCGTGCTCATGATAGCGGTGTACACCGGATGCGGCATGCTGTCTGTAATAATAGAAGCAGCGGTTCATGAAAATGATCTTGTCTGCTCTCTCAAACGCATTCATGTTAAATACAACATCCTCGGCACGGTCAACCTGTGGATTCAGCCGCAGCTCCTCACGCAGCAAAAATTCTCTGTTATAGAGCTTGTTCCAGATGACTCCGGTCGCTGCCTTCGCACTGATCGCAGGATAAAAACCCATATCTCCGACCAGAAGCTTCATCTGCAAAAGCTCCTTTAATACGGGGGTAAATTCCTCAATGTCTTCATGAAAAGAAACATATGGCACTTGCCTGTCTGTGCCCTCATAGACCTTTGTAGCTCCCCAGAACAGGATGTCCGGCTGCGTCTTTTCTGCTTTTTCATAAACAATCTCGCAGTTGTCCGGTGCAATGTAGTCATCACCATCCACATACATCAGCCATTTGGAGGAAGCCCGTTCAATGGCGTAATTTCTCCAGACACAATATCCCTCATCCTTCTCCTGCATGAGACGGATGCGGTCATCCTGACCTGCATATTCCACACAGACCCTGTTGCAAACCTCATCTACGGGATCGACAATCAGTATCACTTCAATGTCGTGCAATGTCTGCTGCAGAATACTGTCCAGACAGATGCGCAGATACTTTTCTTCTATTTTAAATGCAGGAACTGCTACTGTCACTTTTGCCATATCTCTATTCCTCTAACTCCAGCCCTTGAATCGTCTCTACCATGCGCTCCCAGGAAAAACGCTGCTCTTCCGCACGGATATTCTCCATAAATTCAGCTGCCTTCTCTGCCTCAAAGTAATGTGCTATTGCTTCGGCAAGTCTGTTCACATCCTTAGGCTCAACAATGTAACCGGTCTTGTCATCCGTCACAACCTCCGGCAGTCCGCCGACATTTGTTACAACAACCGGCTTTGTAAAGCCATATGCAATCTGCACGATACCGCTCTGGGTAGCTGATTCATAGGGAAGCACGACAAGATCCGATGCTGCAAAATATTTCTCTACCTCTTTGTCCGGTGTGTAGCCGTCCTTGATCAGTACCGTATCCTTCACGCCGCACATTTGAATCAGATTCAGATAAGTTTCTTTGTCCTCTCCGAAATCACCGACGATCATCAGCTTCACATCCTGCAGCCTTCTGTCAATCTGCGGGAGTGCTTCAATCAGATATTTTAATCCCTTATAGGGTCTGACATAGCCAAAGAACAGTAATACTTTTTCCTCTGTCCGAAGTTCCAGCAGCCCACGTGCATGCTCCTTGGACATATGTTCAAGCTGAAACGCATTATAAGTCGGATGTACCTGAACACGGTATACAGCATCCGGCTTAATAGAAAGCAAATCCTCCGCCTCAGTCTGTGAATGCAGGATAAATCCGTCTCCCTGCTTTAACACCATCCGGGTCAGCTTTTTGTCCAGTGGAAATCTCTCATGAGGGAAGACGTTATGACAGATAAAAATCAATCTCTTCTTACGCAGAAGCTTTGCCAGAACATAATAACAAGGAGCAAAATACGGATGCCACCATTCGATTATGACCGTCTGTGCCGACATCCTGCTTATCTGCCCCGCTGTTTTCACCCAGTTAAATGGATTTGCAGTATTTATAAGGTACTTCGTACCTTCAATTTTAAAGCTGTCATTGGAATAATCCTTCTGTTCCCGCTTTAACATCAGCTTCGGATACTGCATTTTATAGGAAATCATCTCTACTGCATAGAATCTCTGAAGTGCCCGGTATAGAAGTCCCGTGTAATGGGCGATTCCCCCCTTATACGGATAGACCGGACCGATCAGAACAATGCTATTGTTGTTCGTTATCATTTCTTTCCTCATCATACTGCATCTTGCGTACTCTGTACTGGATATCCTCTAGAATCTTTCGGTTGGAAGCTATGACATCTGCCTGCAGACCTACGATAAAGGTCATAAAACCAAGCAGCATCAGTGTGCTCGCCAGTACCAGAGACTGAATATGTCCATTTCCGGTGCCTGCAAAGAAATAGACAAGAAACCGAACAGATACTGCGACACCACATAAGAACGGAATCATGCCGACAGCACTGAAAAAGGTCAGCGGTCTGTACATCATATAGGCACGCATAATCGTTAACATGGATTTCTTCACGTAAGAGAACATACTGTGGAACAGTCTGGACTTACGAAGCTCCGGATTCGTCCTGATCGGCACGGAGGTAATTGCCATATTATTTCTGCCAGCCTGTACAATGGTCTCTAATGTATAGGTATAATTATTCATAACATTGATATGCAGTGCTGCATCTCTGGAATAAGCACGGAATCCGCTTGGTGCATCCGGGATGTCGGTCTTGGAAGCCTTTCTGACTACATAGCTTCCAAAATGCTGCAGCTTCTTCTTTAACGGAGAAAAATGTGCCGTATCATCAATTGGACGTTCTCCGACTACAATATCAGCCTTCTTATCTAAGATGGGTCGTACCAGCTTCTCAATGTCTGCCCCGCAGTACTGATTGTCTGCATCGGTGTTGACGATGATATCCGCCCCGTTGCGTAAGCATGCATCAATGCCTGCCATAAAGCCCTTGGCAAGACCCTTGTTCTTACGGAAGCTGACAACATAATGTACGCCCCAGTTTCTCGCAACCTCTACCGTATTATCCACACTGCCGTCATTGATGATCAGGTACTCTATCGTATCAATTCCGTCGATGTGCTTCGGCAGATCGTTCAATGCTATTTCTAATGTTTCTGCCTCATTCAGGCAGGGTATCTGGATAATCAGTTTCATCTCTATACTTCCTCTCTGGATATATAAATCGGACGGTTTTTTGTCTCAAGGTATGTCTTGGACAGATATTGTCCCATAATGCCAATGCAAAAGAGCTGGATTCCACCCAGCAGTAAAATGATACAAACCATAGACGGCCAGCCGCTGGTCGGATCCCCAAAAATAGATGCGCGGATAATAATCACAACAATCATAATAAAAGCAGCTATGCAAAACAGCAGTCCAAAGCCCGTGGCAAGCGCCAGTGGTGTTGTCGAAAATGCAATGATGCCCTCCAGAGAATAAGCAAAAAGCTTCCAGAATGACCATTTTGTCTCACCGGCAACACGTTCTATATTCTCATACTCCAGCCACTTTGTTTGAAAACCGACCCAGCCGTAAATACCCTTTGTAAAGCGGTTATACTCTCGCATGGAAAGGATGGCATCTGCCATTGTTCTCGTCATGATGCGGTAATCTCTGGCTCCATCTACTATCTCTGTCTTTGACAGCTTACCCATCAGTCTGTAAAAACATCTGGCAAAAAAAGAACGAATCGGAGGCTCTCCCTTACGTGTCGTTCGTCTGGTAGCCGCTGAATCATAGCCTTCCTCAGCAATTGCTGCATACATTTCAGGCAGTAATGAAGGAGGATCCTGTAGATCTGCATCCATCAATACCACATAATCACCCTTCGACTTCTCGATCCCGGCATAGATGGCAGCCTCTTTTCCAAAATTTCTGGAGAAGGACACATAGCGGACTCTCTCATCAGCCTTACGCAGCTCTTTGACCACATCCAGTGTGTGGTCTGTCGAACCATCGTCAACAAACAACAGTTCAAACTCAACATCCGGATACTTTTCCCCAAATATGGCGATTGTTTTCTTCATTTCCTCATAAAAAAACGGTACAGCCTGTTCTTCATTATAACATGGTACAATTGCTGTCAATAATTTCATTTGTTCCTCCTAATCAGGAATTTCACATCTTACTCTCAGAATATCTCCCGGCACAGGATTTACACTCAGCTTCACCTGCAGTTTCTGCTGCGGATGCGGTGCGCTTTCCTGTTCACTACCATCTTCCGCCTGAATGGATAACACCTGTGTAAAAACATTATCTCCACTTGTCTTCATAATCTCTATTTCTTCACCTACAGAAAATTTGTTCTTCTGTTCCAGCCTGAAATAGCCGTTGTCTGCGGCTTCCCCTGTTATCCCAAGGTATGTATATTCTTTTATATAGGTATTATTGTCATAAATCTGTGCATCAGCGTCCGGCTTTCCAAAATAAAAACCGGTTGTGAACTGTCGATAAGTACACTTTGAGATTTCCTCAAGATACCATGGCATATTCTCCCTGTACTTCTGCTCTGATTCAAAATAGTCATCAATTGCTTTCCGGTAGGTTCTTGCCACTGCTGCAACATATAAGGCTGTTTTCATCCTGCCCTCAATCTTAAATGAATCTATCCCTGCCTCTACCATTTCAGGAATATGTTCTATCATACATAAATCCTTGGAATTGAATAAAAAAGTGCCTCTTTCATTCTCATAAACCGGCAGATATTCCCCTGGTCTGGTTTCTTCCATAATAGCGTATTTCCAGCGACATGGATGTGTACAGGCTCCCTGATTGGCATCACGTCCGGTAAAATAATTGCTGAGAAGACACCGGCCTGAATAGGAAATGCACATAGCGCCGTGCATAAAGCTCTCAATTTCCATTTTCTCCGGTATATGCTCCCGTATTTCTTTGATTTCCTTCAACGACAGTTCTCTGGCAGATACAACTCTTTTTGCACCCTGCTCATACCAGAACTGATAGGTCATATAATTCGTATTATTCGCCTGCGTACTGATGTGAATCTCTATCTCCGGGCAGATCCTTTTGGCGATCGTAAACATACCCGGATCTGAAATGATCAGCGCATCCGGAGCTGCTTCCTTTAATTCTCCAAAATAGGCTTCTGCTCCTTCGAGATCCTCATTATGAGCAAGGATATTGGCAGTAATATAGACTTTTCTTTTATGGGCATGGGCATACTGAATCCCCTCTCTGATCTCCTCCATAGAGAAATTCTTTGCTTTTGCACGCAGTCCAAATGCCTCGCCGCCGATGTAAACCGCATCTGCGCCATAGTTAACTGCAGTCCTCAGTACTTCCAGACTGCTCGCCGGTACTAAGAGTTCCGGCTTCTTTCTATCAATCGTTTGATTTGGTTTTCTCTGTTCCGTCATAATCTGATATTAACTCTCACAATTCTTTTTTTTTACACTGATGGTAATCCCATCGCCCATCGGCAGGATAGATGTTGTCAGTTTCTCTGAACTCATCAGCTCATACAGATAATCTCTCATCCGCGCATGAATCGTCCTGTTTCTCCTGGTCACTGCAAACCTTGACTCTATAATATCACCGTCCTGCAGTACATTATCTGAGATCAGAAGTCCTCCGTCTGTCAGCAGTCTCATGATATCAGGCAGGAAATTCAGATACTGCCCTTTGGCTGCATCCATAAAAATAAAATCATATTCCCCTGTATTCTGATCTGCAAGACTTTTCAGTACATCTGCTGCATCTCCCTCAATCAGCTCTATCTTCTCTTCGCATTGTCCTCTGCAAATATTTTCTCTCGCAATCGGTATCCGCTTCTCATACTTTTCAATCGTAGTGATCCTGCAGTCCTTCGGAGCATACTCTGCCATCAGCAAAGCCGAAAATCCTGTTGCTGTACCAACCTCCAGTATATGCTTTGGCTGCCTGATCTCCAGCATCAGTTTTAAAAGATTCTGTGTTTCCCGTCTGATAATCGGTACTCGTGTCCGCAGGGCTTCTGATTCTATTTCATTCAGAAACGGGGTATTTCCTTTATCCAGAGAATTAATATAGGCAACAATTCTTTCATCTGCTATCACTCTGCAGCTCCCTCTTCAACTGCCGGTGCCGCATCCTCTGCGGGTGCATCATCAATCGGCATATCAACCGTTGCGGGATCAATTGGCTGTTCAGATGTATTTTCTGCTCCGGCTTCGGATGTGTTCTCCGTGTTATCCGACTCTTCACCATCCTCCGGTGCATCTGCTGCCATGATCTTCATCATATCTTCTGCTGACATGGATGTATTCAAGGTATAAGTACCCGGTTGAATTTTGCCCTTATGGCTTGACAGCTTTTCCTGTACATAAAATAGCTGCGCATCCTTGATCAGACCTTTCTCCTGCAGCATCTTTCCGACATCCATGACACTTTTGCCCTGCGTGATCGTCACATCAACATCTCTGCCCGGCTCAACTGACATCGGCTCCTCTGCAAATATCCGATAGCCAAAATCATAGGCCTTAAGGCCTGCTTTGTATATAAAAAGCACAAGCACGATCACAACTACAATTCTAAATATTGTCCCTATTAATGAAAACGTCAACTGCTTGATCTTCACTATATTTCCTCCCGCGGTATTTCTTACTGATTATTCAAAATCAATTCCCTGTGCCAGCTGTGATAAAATGTCCTGAAACAGCCTGCAGAAATCAAGCTCTGCCTGCATAAAATCATTTACGCGGGAATCCTCGCATAATTCCTCCAGCTGTTCCTCCACACGTTCTGATTCGTCTAATATGTCCACGTTCTCAGGAGCATTCTGGATCTTTAGATTCAGTGCACGGAGTTCGTCAATCTTGGACTTGGCTTCGGGATCTGTATAAATACTGTTCTTTTGATATTGATATTGCTTGTATGCCTCAGTCTGTTTCATTTCATCAATGAGATTATTGACGGCAGCATCCAGGCTGTTTCCTATGAGTTTCATATTCACTATCCTTTAGTTGGCCTACATTTATTTGCTTCGCAAATAGATTTCGCTTCCGCTCATTTTCCTTTAGTTGGCCTACATTTATTTGCTTCGCAAATAGATTTCGCTTCCGCTCAATCTGTTAGGGGTCTCTCATTGCTTCGCAACGAGAACTCTCCCCTAACTAACTAACCTCCATAATAATCGGGAGAATCATTGGACGACGTTTTGTCTTTTTCCATACGTATGAGCTGAGGGCATCCTTCATGGTGTTCTTCATCTTGCCCCAGTCTGTGATATTGCGATCCAGAATATCCATCAGGGCATCCTCTACTACTATATGAGCCTCTTCCATCAATTCATCGGACTCTCTCACATAAACAAATCCTCGTGATACTATGTCCGGTCCGGCTACAAGGCGGCTGGTACCCTTTTCCAGTGTCAATGCTACAATCAGTATCCCATCCTCTGCCAGATGCTGTCTGTCACGCAATACAATATTGCCGACATCTCCAACTCCCAGACCATCTACAAAGATTGCACCGGCATGTACCTCTCCCGTTACCTTTGCGGATTCCTCATCCAGCTCCAGCACATCTCCGCTTGTCAGGATGAAAATATTCTCTTTGGGAATTCCAAGTCCCTTTACGAGATTGGCCTGTGCTTTCAGATGCTTGTACTCTCCATGAACAGGAATTGCATACTTAGGCTGTACCAGGGAATAAATCAACTTGATTTCTTCCTGACAGGCATGTCCTGACACATGTGTGTCCTGGAAAATGACATCTGCTCCGTTCATGGACAGCTCATTAATCACCTTGGAAATTGCCTTTTCATTACCTGGAATCGGACTGGAACTGAAAATAACCGTGTCTCCCGGCTTGATCGTTACCTTTTTATGAATATTACTTGCCATTCTGCTCAACGCAGCCATAGTCTCTCCCTGACTGCCTGTCGTGATAATGACTGTCTTTTCATCCGGATAATTTTTTAACTGTTCAATATCAATCAACGTTCCTTCCGGTATCGATATATAGCCGATTTCACTGGCTGTCTGTATGACATTCACCATACTTCGGCCTTCTACTACCACCTTTCTGCCATACTTATAGGCAGAGTCAATGATTTGCTGTACCCTGTCAATATTAGAAGCAAAGGTAGCAACAAAAATCCTCGTATTCTTGTGATCGGCAAAAATTGAATCAAACGTTTTTCCAACCGTTTTCTCGGAATTTGTAAATCCCAGGCGCTCCGCATTTGTACTGTCACACATGAGTGCCAGTACACCCTTTTTCCCAATCTCAGCAAAACGCTGCAAATCTATGGGATCTCCAAATACAGGTGTGTAATCCACCTTAAAATCTCCGGTATGCATAATAATACCTGCCGGGGAGTAAATCGCTAATGCCGCAGCATCTGCAATTGAATGGTTTGTTTTAATAAATTCTACGCGCAGCTGTCCCATGTTGATGGACTGTCCGTATTTGACCACCTTGCGTTTGACCTGTTTTGTCAGGTTGTGTTCCTTCA
>CAYRJT010000049.1:0-11696 GCA_964424675.1 uncultured Lachnospiraceae bacterium | reverse complement strand
ATGGGAGATCCTTTCTTCCGTGTGGCTCATCACCGAGAGGATGCTTCTGTCTGTGAGCATCTGGAAGAGCTGTTATCCGGATATGACAATCGAAAAGAAGAAAAATGAGGTTAAAAATTATGGAACATTATGAAGTCAGTCAATACAGTGTGGAGGTAATCTGTGCGAATGGAGCTTATTTGAGGCTGGAGCCGGTGCGTGATCAGATTGTCCGCTGTATTTATGCAAAGGAAAAACCAAAGGAATGTCCTTCGCTGATCATAGAGAGGGAGCACTTTGAACATCAGTTGATCTCAGTGATAGAAGAGAAGGAGAGACTGATGCTGATCAGTGGAAAGCTGAAGCTGATCATAGATCCGGCAGACGGTTCAGTGAGTTTTTTTGATGCCAAGACCAATCGCAGACTGCTGCAGGAGGGGAAAAAAGAACTGAGCAGGATCGATGTCCTGCGGTATACTACGGGTGACGAGAAGCCGATCATTGACCGGGTGAAAACAGTAGACGGAGAGCGCAACTTCATTAAAAATCTACGCGAAGTCAAGGATCATGAGGCTTATCGTGGAAAGTATCATTTTATCTGGCAGGACGAAAATGGCATAGAGGAGGGTATCTATGGACTCGGACAGGCAGAGGAAGGAATTTATAATTACCGTCACCACAGCCAGTACCTGTATCAGCATAATATGCGGATTCCGATGCCGGTGCTGTACTCTGACAGAGGCTACGGACTGCTGTTTGACTGCTGTTCTCTGATGACCTTTGAAGATGGACAAAATGGTTCTTATCTATTCATGGATGCAGTGCCGCAGATGGAGTACTACTTTATAGCAGGAGATACACCTGATCGTGTCATTGACGGACTGCGTTTCCTGACCGGAAGGGCAGCAATGCTCCCCAAATGGGCTTATGGATATGTACAATCCAAGGAACAGTATTATACAGCATCCGAATTACGGGATGTCGTCAAAAAATACAGAGAACTACAGGTACCCTTAGACTGTGTAGTACAGGACTGGAACACCTGGAAACCGGGTCAGTGGGGCGAGAAACAGGTCGATCCAGACCGCTACGGAGATCTGAAGGAACGTATGCAGGAAATCCGTGAGATGCATGCACATGCCATGGTATCGGTATGGCCGAATATGAATACCGGCGGAGCTAATCATACCGAGTTTTTTGAGGCGGGCTATCTGCTGAACGATTATTCTACCTACAATGCGTTTGATGAACATGCGCGTGCCATGTACTGGAAACAGGCAAAGGAGGAACTGTTTGACGGAGGCTTTGAGAGCTGGTGGTGTGACTCGACAGAACCGTTTTCGGGACCTGACTGGGGCGGCGAGGCAAAGAGAGAGCCATGGGAACGTTTTACCATGGTTGGAAATGAGCATAAAAAGTATCTGCCGCAGGAACAGGCAAATGCATATGCTCTGCAGCATGCGAAGGGCATCTACGAGAACCAGCGTCAGACGACAGAACAGATCCGCGTCCTGAACCTGACACGGTCAGGCTATGCTTCAGGACAAAGGTATGCTGCGATGCTCTGGTCAGGAGATACAACGGCATCCTGGGAAACTCTGCAGACACAGATTACAGAAGGTCTGAACATGGGACTTTCAGGATATCCGTACTGGACGCTGGACATCGGTGGGTTTTTTACAGTAGGAAAGAAGTGGCAGAACAGGGGCTGCGGCTGCAATCAGGACAGCTCACCGAAATGGTTCTGGCAGGGACGCTATGATGAGGGCATCAAGGACAGAGGATACTGTGAGCTGTATGTCAGATGGCTGCAGATGGGTACATTTTTACCAATGTTTCGTTCACATGGAACAGATACACCAAGGGAGATCTGGAACTTTGGACAATCAGGTGAGCCTTTCTACGATGCAATAGAGAAATTTATCAAACTGCGGTATCGGCTGATGCCATACATCTATTCCATGGCAGGAGAAGTTGTACTGCACAATGCAACGATGATGCGCAGTCTGCTCTTTGATTTCGGAAGTGACCACAGAGCGAAGAATATTTCAGATGCATTTATGTTCGGCAAAAATCTGCTGATCTGCCCGGTCACAAGACCGATGTATTACGAAGCTGAGAACAAAGTGCTGGAACAGGTGGAGAAGACAAGACCATGCTATCTGCCGGAGGGGACAGACTGGTATGATTTCTGGACCGGGCAGAAATATCATGGTGGACAGACAGTATCTGGGGAGGCTCCACTTGATCGTATCCCGGTATATGTCAGAAGCGGCTCTGTCATCCCGATGAAGCAGGGCATGCAGTATGCAGATGACCCTTCCGACGGATGGCTGGAGATCCATATCTATCCGGGTGAAAATGGTACATTTACACTGTATGAGGATGCAGGCAATGATTATTCCTACGAGAGAGGAGCCTTTGCATTGACGCAATTTCAATGGGAGGATGCGGGCAGGATACTCCAAATCGGCACCAGAACGGGCTCCTATGAAGGAATGGCGGTCAATGTGCCAATGAGACTGATCTTAAAAGGTGCAGAGACAAAAGAAATCACCTATACAGGCGAAGCAATGGAAATAAAATGGGCATGACTTCAGTCATGCCTTTTTTTCGCGGTAATCTGCAGGACTGATCCCGATTTGTTTTTTAAAAATACGGCTGAAATAGCCCTGCTCCGGATATCCCACTGCTTCACCGATCTGGCGGACAGAAAGCTCCGGATGATGAACGAGCAGCTGCTGTGCCTTCTGCATCCGCAGTGAGATCAGATACTTGGATGGCGTGCAGTCAAATTGCTGACAGAAAATTTTTGTGAGATAGCTGGCACTGTAATTCATATTATGAGCAATCAGATTCAGACTGATTTCCTCATTAAAATTCTGGATGATGTAATCTCTGATTGTGTTGGCAATATCTGCAGGAGCCTGGGCAGAGAGACTGGCATTGAACATATCCTCCAGTGTATCCCGCTCCATCAGATATTTATCCCGCAGCTTCATCAGGATGGCCTTCAACTCTGCTACATCGACCGGTTTCAGCAGATATTCACAGACCTGATATCTGATGGCTGTTCGTGCATAGTCAAACTCAGAATATCCGCTGGTAATAATGATATCAATAGAAGGGTGATAATCTCGCACCTTTTTAATCAGCTCCAGACCATCCATTACTGGCATCCGGATATCCGTGATCAGCACATCCGGATTTAGTTCCTCTACCAGATCATAGGCCTGGATTCCTGTCTGTGCCGATCCAATGACTTCAAAGCCGACATCCGCCGCGGCGACCTTCTTGATAATGTTTTCCAATAAAAGTGCTTCATCTTCAGCAATCACTACGCTATAATTCATAGGGTCTCTCCTTTTGCAGTATCTGCCGGATCTGTGTGATCCAGCCATTGTCCGATGGAAACAATCCCGTGCCCCTCCGGAGTATTACCGAAGGAGAAAATGGCACGCTCCTTCTGAAAGATCTTCCAGCGCATATATACATTCAGAATACCGAGACCGTCTATTTTCAGCTCCGGCATGCCGGGATTCTGATCTGCATTGGCTATCTTTTCCTGAATCATGGAAATGGCTTCTTCTGAAAATCCATTGCCGGAGTCCATGACATCAATTTGCCAGTGGTCTGCATATAAAGTACCTGTGATCTGTATCGTCCACGGCGGAAGACAGTCAGTACCATACTTCAGTGCATTTTCAACCAGAGGCTGGATGACCAGCTTGGGAACCTCGTATTGCAGTAGGCGTGAATCAATATGAATCACGCAGGTCAAGCTGGATTGATACCGGACCTTCATACAGTACAGATATTTCTTCACATACTCCAGCTCCTGTTCCAGCTTCACGGCAGAGGACGAGGTATCAGTGATATATCGCATGATCTGTGAGAGGTATCTGCATAATAGGATCACTTCATCGCTTTTTTCATTTTCGGCAAGAACGATGATACAGGACAGTGTATTATAATAAAAATGTGGATTCATCTGAGCCTGTAATGCCATAGTACGGGATTTAAGCTCCTGCTGTCTCGTATCAATCAGCTCATTCATGGACATTTTGAGCTTACCGCTCATATTTTCAAAGGCTTCATAGAGCTCAGCCAGTTCGACATAGGAGGGGTTGTAATTTGCGATTTCTTCTACGCCCAGTGTGTCGATTTCCAGACGCTGTACGATGTGTTTCAGGTGTTTGACCGGCTTGATCATGCTTTGTGACAGATAATAGGAAACTAAAACCGAAAATGCCAGCAGAATCAGCACTACCATAAATAAAATAAAGGACAAATGCCGCACAGGGGTCAGAATCACGGATTCCTTCTGAGTCGTGACATAGGTCCATTTGCTGTATGCAGACCGGCTGTATACCAGATGTTCCTTTTCATCTGTTTCGGGATTGGTCACAAAGTCTGTCTTCTGATCAGAGATGGCCTGGTAACAATACGATAATTGCTCCTTTTCCTCAGCAGAGATGTTATAAGGGTAGACTAAAGCACCATTTTCATTATAAATATAGATATTGGCAGCATCCTTTGTCTTTTTCTGATAAGAGGCGGCAGATTTAAATACGCTTTTGCAGCGTTTTACGGTTTCGATTGCTCCAACCTTGCGCCCGTACTGGTTAGAGTATGTACGGTAAACGGACAGATACCAGTCTGAGCTGATATTTGCCAATGAATAAGCAGAGGTCAGATAAGGATCTCCAATCAGCTTAATCCCTTTACGAGCAATGACTTCATCGAACCAGGTCAGGGAATCGATGTCTACATGATCTGTATTTGTAATCATACCAACCTTCACTTCATTTCCCTGTAAGTCAAAGAGATTGATCTGATCCGCCTTGATGTCAGAACCATTGATGGTCACAAACAGATCGGCCATCTCTGTCAGGTTTGCCTCAGCGATGTTCAGACTGAAGGAGTCATCCAGTTTATCGCTCATCAGGGAACTGTAGTTGATATTGGCAGAGGTAATGTCCAGATCCTGAATGACGGCATCTACCTGATCTGCGATAGAATTATTCAATGCGGCAAGGGCAGCTTTTTCGTTATCGATCAAAATGTTGGACACATATTGATAGAAGAAAACGGCAAATGAGATCAGGATTACAGAGGCAATCAGAAGATAAGCCATAAAGAGCTTGAACTGTAGCTTGACAGGCTTTTGATGGGGTGAGAGCTTTCTGATTTTCTGCTTAAAGGTTGTGATATTCATGAGCCGGGTATCCCTTTCCTTTAAAGCTTATCATGCAAGCATGAACGCTTTTTGACTTTTGACACCTGTATCATATCATATCATTTCAGACAGGCAAATTCAAACAGGAACTCAAAATGTGAAAGAAGTACATTGGTAGGAATTAGAATGTCCATAGCAAAGAAAATAGCAGTTTGCTATGATGCATAGGTAGTCAAAGTAACATCAATCTGTTTAGGAGGGTTAAAATGAAAAAGAAGATTTTAGCAACATTACTAAGTGTCAGTATGACAGCAGCATTACTCGCAGGATGCGGCAGCAAGGCAGCAGAAGCACCTGCAGCAGCAGAACCGGCAGCAACTGAGGCACCTGCAGCAGAAGAACCGGCAGCAGAGGAAGCCCCTGCAGCAGAAGATGCAGCAGCTGCAGATTTTGCGGGACAGGAACTGAGCATCCTTGTATCAGCAGGATGGATGGATAACCGCTATGATGCGACACTTGCACGTTTTGAAGAGACATATGGAGTTACAGTAGATCTGCAGACGATACCGGCTGATCAGTATTCAGATATCCTGCAGTCCAAATTAGATACAGGGACATGCGCAGACGTATTCTGGATCCAGTCCAATCCGTTTGCAATTGATTCTGTTATCGTAGATCCTGAGAGCTACTGCATTGACTTTACGGGCGCAGCATGGCAGAATCTGATGCCGGAAGCAAGACAGGCATCCTGTATGTCAGGAGATAAGCTGTACGGCCTGCAGATCTGGCACAACTCACCTGAGTATGTCATGGTGTACAACAAGACATTATTTGATGAGCTTGGTCTGACAGTTCCGAAGACATATGCTGAGATGAAGGATGTATGCGCAGCAATCGCAGCAGAGGGTATCACACCATGGTTTATCCCGGGAGCAGACGGATGGCAGCATCAGTTATCATTCTTTCAGGTAGGCGGCGTGTATGAAGAGGCACAGCCGGGACTGTATGATGCATTGAATACCAATCAGGCAACCTTCGCAGACAATGAGAAGATGCTCGAAGTATTGGATCAGTATAAAGAACTGTCAGATCTCGGATACTTCGGAGAAGACTGGATCGGTACAGACTCTACAAATATGTCCAATGAATTCGGCGACAGAAACTGCGCGATGGCAATGGCTAACTCCAGCTACATCAAACAGATCCAGGAAGAGACAGGCACATCCGATGCATTTGGATTATTCCTGATTCCGTTAGGAGACAATGACACATTCCCGACTAATCCGGCAGGCCCTACCATGTTCGGCTACAAGGGTTCAGAGCACCCGGATCTTGTATCAGCATTCTTTGATTTTGTATGCACAACAGAGAGCTTACAGGAAATCCTGGACAACTCACCTGCATATACCAACCTTGATATGAATGATCCGGCTATCGATCAGCACTGGCTGCCGGAAGAGGAAGAATTCATGAACAGTGTTGATAAGTCCAAGATGGGTACAGCAGTTCTACAGACCGGTACCAAGTACACAAACGATTACTGGATGGATTTCGGAGCAGATATGGTTTCCTTCTGCCAGAATCAGATCAAGGCAAATGATGTATTGAAGAATATGGACACCAACAGAGCAGAGGCTGCCAAGGTAGCAGGAGATACTGCATGGTAGGATTCCGTCAGGATTGAGTAAACTTGAGAATGGTGCGCAGGCGTAAGCTTTACGCACCATTCTTATCAATCAGATGTGATTTGATTTCAGTGAGACAAAGGGTAAGATGGAGGTCATGAAACGTGAATAAAAAGAGGATATATCCACAATGGTTCTTACTGGTTCCGTTGATATTATACATAGTATTCTTCCTGTTTCCGGGACTGATGGGAGTATTCTATTCCTTTACGGACTGGAGTTCCAGAAGCAGTGTGAACGGACTGCATTTTGTGGGACTGGATAATTACATAGAGATTTTTACATCCAATAAGGATTATGCGTCAGGTATTTCCAATACACTGGTATTCACGATCATTTCCAATATTGTAAAGATCATTCCTGCTTTATTTCTGGCGATTCTGCTGCAGGAGGGCATCAAGGGAAAGGGGTTGTACAGAACGTTATTTTATCTGCCTTCCATATTACCCTTTGTGATCATTGGACTGGTATTTAAGTCCGTACTGAACTATAATACGGGTCTGCTGAACGGAGTGCTCGAATTTCTGCACATCGGATTCCTAAAACAGAAATGGCTGTCTGATCTGAATGTAGTGTGGAAATCCATCTTCGGAGTGGATGCCTGGAGAGGTATTGGCTATGTCATGACGATTTTCATGGCAGGACTCAGTGCCATCCCAAAGTCTTATTATGAAGCAGCAGAGATTGACGGAGCCAACTTCTGGGCAAAGCTGCGTTATGTCACGCTTCCCATGATGACAGGCTCGATCATGATCAATCTGGTATTTGGTATTACCTATGGATTAAAGGTATTTGACATTGTATATGTATTGACGAACGGTGGTCCGGGACATGCGACAGAGGTATTGACGACCTACGCATTCCAGCTGTATTCAAATGGACAGTATGGTATGTCAACGGCACTCAATGCGATTCTGCTCGTCATCACTGCGGCAGTCGGTATTCTGGTGGTTAAGGTGATGTCCAGACAGGAGGTGCAGCAGTAATGTCAAGAAAGAGGATTCAGGGAATCATCAAACAAATTACATGCATCCTGCTCAGCCTGATTGTGATTACGCCATTCTATATGGTTCTGATCAATTCCTTCAAGAGTAAGGGAGAGGCAGCCAGAATGAGTCTGAGTCTGCCGAAGAAATGGGTGTTTACAAACTACGCTGAGGTAATCGAGAAGGGCAAGCTTATGCAGGGATTTTCAAACAGTCTGCTGTATGCGACGGTTGCCACTCTGATCGGAGTCGTCCTATGTGCCATGGCAGCATTTGTAATCTGCCGGAGAAAATCGAAATTCAATGATTTTATATATTACTTTGTACTATGCGGATTGTTCTTTCCGGTCAACTATGTCACTTTGGTCAAGGTGTTTCAGCTGATGCACCTGACAGACACCAAGCTTGGCATTATCATTACATTTACGAGTGCCATGATTCCATTTTGCGTTTTCACGATCCGTAACTTTGTACTTTCTGTTCCGGTGGAAATGGATGAGGCTGCCGTCATCGACGGAGCCGGACCGTTAGCTCTGTTTTTCAAAATCATTATGCCGTTGTTAAAGCCGATTCTTGTTACATGCTTTATCCTGCAGTTTATGGGTGTGTGGAGCGACTTTCTGACACCACTTTATCTGTCAAGCAAGAGCAGGATGTTTCCTATGACCATGGCTGTATATCAGTTCTTTGGCAAGAACACGAACTACTGGAATTATATATTTGCAGATATTGTATTGACCTGTGTTCCGGTGCTGATCGTCTATATGCTCGGACAGAAATACATTGTCAGTGGAATGACCTCAGGAGCGGTAAAGGAATAGGAACATGAAACCTTCATTTAGATTAAACAGTGACAGCCCCGCCGAAAGGTGGGGCGAAGCATATCCGGTAGGCAATGGACATCTGGGTGCCATGATCTTCGGCACAGTACCTGTCAACCGGGTCATGTTATCTGAAAATACATTTTTCAGTGGCAGCCGCAGCGGCAGTCACTGCAGACCACATGCAGCAGATGCCTTTGCTGTTATGCGGGAGAAAGCAGTGCAGGAAGATTATCAGGGTGTCCATGAGGCGGCAGAGAACTTTATTGGAATCCGGCAGGACTACGGAACCAATCTGCCCGTTGGCAATCTGCAAATCAGCTATGGAATGCCGGGGAATGCTGTGACTTTGCTGGACAGAAGCCTGGATATCATGACCGGCATTGCCGTGCGGCATCTGCAGGTAAAAAATACAGAACAGACATGCCTGAAGAAGAAAGCACAAAAAAGAGATGTCATCACAGAGAAGATATATGCTTCCTGGCCGAATCATATGCTTGTTGCAGAGATAACGGGGATGGATCCGTTTTCATTACAGATATATCTGGAGAAGATATCGTGTCCGATCAGTCAGACAACGAATATCATGCTCAATACACATACGGCTGTTCTGGAGTTTGAGAGCGGGGCACTTGAAACCATGCATTGTGATCATCTGACAGGAGTGACACTGTCCGGCAGGATATTGATCAGCAGTGATGGTGTGCTGAGCGATGGACAATCCGGGGCTGGAGGCATTCAGGTCATAGCTGCAACAAAAGTATATCTATGTATGGATATGGTTACAGACTATACAGAACGGATGGGTTTTCCCACTGCTGTAGATCTGAACGACTTTGCATGCTTACGAAGTGCTGCCATGGAGCCGCTCTGTTCGATACGCGCCGTAGAACGGGAAATCAAGCTGATCAGGGGCAGGCACCTTTATGATCTTCGAAAGAGAATGAAACGCAGCAGCTTTGAACTGGAAACAGAATCAGATCCATCCCTGGCAGAGAAAATCACATTTTTATATCAATACGGCCGTTATCTGCTGCTGTCCTCATCAAGGGAGGATTCTGTGCTGCCGGCACATCTGCAGGGTATCTGGAATGACAACGTTGCATGCAGGATCGGATGGACCTGTGATATGCATCTGGATATCAATACACAGATGAACTACTGGCCCTCAGAAATCACCGGACTGCCGGAAACGACTGCTCCGCTGTTCCGGTGGATTGAGAAAGCTCTGATACCGGAAGGAAGAATCACTGCCGGAAAATGCTATGGACGATCCGGCTGGGTCGGAGAAATCGTATCAAATGCATGGGGCTATGCGGCACCTTACTGGGCGAGTCCGATCGCACCGTGTCCGACAGGCGGAGTCTGGATCCTGACGCATATGTGGGAGCACTATCTGTATACAGGTGATCTTTGCTTTTTGCGCAACAGAGTATATCCGGCTGTAAAAGAAGCCGTTGCTTTTTTTGAGGAATACGTTTTCGAGGATCATCATGGAAACTATACATCAGGCCCGTCCATATCACCGGAGAACAGCTTTTGGCAAAACGGTCAGCTGTATCAGATCAGCAACGGATGCACCTATGAAATCCTGATGATCAGAGAATTGTTTTCTATTTATCTGAGGATTGCTGAGATTTTAGGAGAGGAAGAGAAGGATATCCATGAAATACAGGAAATCAGAGACCGGCTCCTGCCATACCGGATACAGGAGGATGGTACGATCGCAGAATATGCACATGATTTGACGGTTCCGGACAGGCAGCACAGGCATACCAGTCACCTGCTCGGACTCTATCCGTTTGCACAGATGACTCCGGAAAAAACGCCGGAATTATGCAAAGCAGCAGAATTGACCATACAAGTCAAAACAACTCCCATAGAACAGTGGGAGGATACCGGATGGGCCAGCTCGATGCTGATCCTGTATGAAGCCAGACTCAAGGATGGAAATAAAGCACTGATACATATGAAGAGAATGATGGATCACCTGCTGGAGCCAAATGGTATGATCTATCATCCGCCCACACGCGGTGCTGCTGCGTTTGATCATGTTTATGAACTGGACGGAAACACCGGCCTGACAGCCGGTATTGCAGAAATGCTGCTGCAGTCCTATGACGATCAGATACAGCTGCTCCCGGCACTGCCGGATGACTGGGTCAAGGGCAGGATCACAGGCTTAAAAGCCCGTGGTGGAAAAACAGTCACGCTTGAATGGGAGAATCATCAATTAAAGTCATATGAAATCAAGCCCTGATTATTTTGCTTCCGGCTGTTTCTCGGTATTGGAGACAGCCGGATTCAGATAAGCATACTGCAAAGCCTTGTTGTCTGCGGTCACCATCGTACTCAGGATGATATCGCCACTCTCCAGATACCACACATTTCCGTAATTACTCACATTGCTGTCTGCCTGATAACCACTCTCACCATGCACATCATTTACAGACTGGTTGATCTCATCATACAACGTATACAGCTCATCCTCGCTGTCAGAGCCATATGCCCAGGCAATACACATCAAAGCATCCTTGTCATCAAACATATACTTGATCGTTCCCTCACGTCCCAGATATTCCTTCGGATAAGAATAAGTAGTCCCCCCATATATAGATTTATAAGAAGCCGTCTCACCCTCTGCTTTCTCTTCCGATGACTCTACATCATTGATCGAACTGTCCCACGCAGCCTCAGAAAAAGGAGCCACCGCATCAGCTGCAGCATCCGCCTTTTTCCCACAAGCCCCCAACAAACCAACCACAATTACCAATACTCCGGCTACCACCGTTTTTCTTATCATAAACCTCATTCCTCCTGTAATTTATATTCTTTTTCATACTAACCCACCAAAGTGTAGATAGCAGCATGTGGGCAGGAGTGTGGGCATTTCTTAATCCCGGAGTCCTGAACAAACGCCCACACTCCTGCCCGCATGCTGCCAATTTACAATTTAGAACTCCGCCTTCATAAACTGCTTCGGTGTAATATTCTTATACTTATGAAACGTCTTGATAAAATAGCTCTCATCATTAAACCCACATGA
>CAYRJT010000048.1:6429-11805 GCA_964424675.1 uncultured Lachnospiraceae bacterium | reverse complement strand
AAGACACCTCAGCTCCTAGCAACTTCATAGCCAGTCCTGTATTGGCTACGGCACCGCCCGTGTGTACATCCGCTGCATCCATCTGGATCAGCTTGCCCGGCTGCAGGATATCCGCGATATTCACCGCCTGACTGCAGGTCTCTTCTGTGTCTGCCTGACACTCCTTCCTATACATATCCGTCGGAAATACCGGTGTGATATCAAGACAGATATGTCCTGCCACGATTGCTTTCTTTTTCATTTTACCCATGGATGATTTCACCCCTGTTCTTGTTGTGCTACCTCGATAGCTTGGAGTCTGTATTTTCTTTTCATTATATAATACAAGCAGTACTGATTTCAATCATCATATGACCACTTCTGTCCCTAATTTCCTGTTTTCTCTCTGCCTGCCAGCTCAGGGCACAATTTGGACAAGAAGCATGCTCCAAGAATACATGGAGTTCCAAAATTGCATATATAATTGTCGTACTATCCCATATTGGACAATGGAACTCCCAAAACATAAGCAAGAATTCCAAAGAAACAAGATTACATCATTTCTTTGGAATCTGAGTCAACACTATCCAGACTAACTTGTCCAAAAGCAAACCCACCAGCATCTGAACGACTCCAGTTTGGATTTTATATCCGTTTTAAACCCTTCACTTGTCCAAAAAGCTTGTTGATTCAATGACTTCAATGAGATAGCCGACATCATTTTTTCATCAAGATACGATAATCTACGATACTTTTTGACCAATATAATCATTTTGCATAATTGCTACGATGCTCATAAACACTACGTTTGTGGTGTTTTGAAATATTACTTTTCCTCAATCATCTGGAAGATATAGAACTTCAAATAATAGGATTCTTCCGCTGCCCACAGGATTGGGTGGTCGGGTGCCTGGGTGCGGAATTCCACCTGGCGCAGACGCTTGTGTGCCTGATTGGCTGCCTGATGGATGGTCTGCGTGAAGAGATTATAGTCCATAAAGTGTGAGCAGGAGCAGGTGGCGAAGTAACCGCCATCCTTCACGAGCTTCAGTCCACGCATGTTAATCTCACGATAGCCCTTCGTCGCATTTTTAATCGTAGCACGCGACTTGGTAAATGCGGGTGGATCTAAGATCACTACATCATACTGTTCCTTCTCCTGTTCCAGTCTCGGAAGCAGGTCAAATACGTCCTCGCAAAGAAACTCCACACGGTCTGATAAACCATTCAGTTCTGCATTTTCTCTGGCTCTGTCAATCGCTACCTGTGATGCATCCACACCGGTCACATGCGCAGCTCCCGCAACTCCTGCATTGAGCGCAAAGGAACCTGTATGGGTAAAGCAGTCTAACACCTTAGCATCCTTACATAGCTTCTGAATTGCCAGACGATTGTATTTCTGGTCTAAGAAAAAGCCTGTTTTCTGTCCTTCTGCTACATCAACCAGATACTTCACACCATTCTCTGTTATATGAACAACCGGGTCAAACGATTCTCCGATGAAGCCCTTGAACCGCTCCATGCCCTCCTGTTCCCTGACCTTCGCATCACTGCGCTCATAGATGCCTCGAACCTGAATTCCATCCTGAGCAAGAAGATCTGTCAAAATCCGCAGCAGCTCCGGCTTCAGACGATCAATGCCGAGTGCCAGTGATTCCACCACAAGCACATCCTCAAATTTATCAATCACAATACCCGGGAGAAAATCTGCCTCACCGAACACGATACGGCAGCTTCCGGTATCGACTGTCTTCTTCCGATAATTCCACGCATTCTGCAAGCGCATCCGTAGGAATGCTTCATCAATTTCCTGCTCTGCACTTCTTGTTAACATCCGGACTGTAATCTTCGACTTACGATTGATAAATCCCCGTCCCAGCGGATAACCGTCAAAATCTCTGACGATAACAATTTCTCCATCTGTCACACTGCCCATAATGCTTTCAATTTCATTATCATAAATCCACGGACCGCCAGCCTTCAACGTCCGTCCTTCTCCCTTTTTCAAGGTCACGACTGCTTCACTCATCCCATCAAACCTCAACATCTATTATTGTTTTCATACTTCTTATGTCTATAGCTCATTATATTGGATTTTATACAATAAAACAATATGACGTTTCTTCACTTTCACCCTCAGCTTTGTCCGGCTTCTCCTTTTTTGAAAAGGATTTTTATTAAATAACTTCCACCTATATGGAATTCACTTTAAGAAACAGCTATTCTATTTTTTCACGTGAACCCCCTACATGGAAGCTGGCATTGGACAATAGACTACAATTAAATGCGCATCCAATTCCAAACTGTCTTCGCCTACACACTAAATTCTGATTCATTGGACAAGAGAAGTCCTCTATGAGCATATTCCATTCCACAAAAGCAGTCAATTTCCTCATGGTTTGGAAGTTCTTCTGCTTTCTATGATGTTCAGTTCTCCAAAACGATGCCAATTAAGCCATGTAGATGGTCATTCTGGAATTTATGTTGGTTTGCCGCACTCCTGTTGTCCAATTGTTCCATTTATCTATTGGATTTTAATAAATCCCCATACCGCAGTCACTTTAACATGTCCTATAGGTAGACAAATAAAAAAGCCATATTCATCACTGATCTTGTGACAAATATGGCTTATGGTCATTTTCTTGTGGGTGGCTGTATCATATTGAATAAGACAGCATTTACCATTCCATTATTTCATAGCAAGTACGAACCGCTCATGGTCAGTCAGGTAATCATGGCGATAGCGGTTATTCTTCCTCTGCCCAGACCAATGCGCACTTCACGGCACGTTTCCAGCCCTTTAGCAGCTTGTCACGTTCTTCTTGATCCATATCGGGTATAAACTCTCTGCCAAGCTGCCAGTTTTCCTCGATTTCCTCTTTGTCCTTCCAGTAGCCGCTTGCCAGTCCGGCCAGATATGCCGCTCCGAGAGCCGTCGTCTCGATGCATTTCGGCCGATCCACCATGGTCTGTACGATATTCGACTGGAACTTCATCAGGAAATTATTGGCGCTGGCTCCACCGTCTACCTTCAGAATCCTCAGATGAATCCCGGAATCCTCCTCCATTGCACGCAGTACATCATAGGTCTGGTATGCAATAGATTCCAGCGTTGCCCGTATAAAATGCTCCTTCTTACAGCCACGTGTGATTCCGACGATCGTTCCCTTTGCATACTGATTCCAGTAAGGAGCTGCCAGTCCGGTAAATGCAGGCACAATATACACTCCGTTTGTATCAAATACTTCATCTGCATATTCCTCTGACTGTCTTGCTTCCTTAATCATACGCATGCTATCACGCAGCCACTGAATTGCTGCCCCTGCTACAAATACACTGCCCTCCAGTGCATATTCCACCTGATCACTATCACCTGCCGCTATCGTCGTTAACAGACCATTCTTGGATGCAATGGCCTTCTTTCCTGTATTCATCAACAGGAAACATCCTGTACCATATGTATTCTTAACCTCACCCGGTTCAAAGCAGCACTGCCCGAACAGCGCAGCCTGCTGGTCTCCTGCTGCCCCCGCGATCAGAATCTCACCACCGAGTACACTTCTGTCTGTCCTGCCATAGATGCAGCTGCTCGGCTTCACCTGGGGCAGCATGGACTTCGGAATGTGAAACAGCTCCAATAATTCCTCATCCCAGCAAAGCTTATGGATGTCAAACAGCATCGTTCTCGATGCATTCGTATAGTCTGTCACATGCACTGTACCCTTGGTCAGATTCCAGATCAGCCATGTATCTACCGTTCCAAACAACAGATTTCCTGCATCTGCTTCTGCTCTCGCCCCCGGCACATGATCCAGAATCCATGCAATTTTTGAAGCGGAAAAATATGCATCGGGAATCAGCCCAGTTTTCTGTGTGATCATCTGATCATGACCTGCTTCTGTCAATTGATCAATCATCTCTGCAGTACGGCGGCACTGCCATACAATTGCATTGTAGACTGGCTCTCCGGTATTTTTATTCCACACAATCGTTGTTTCGCGTTGATTCGTAATGCCGATGCTGCTGATATTCTCAGGCTCAGCCCCTACTGCCGCCATTGCTTCTGTCGCAAC
This sequence comes from uncultured Lachnospiraceae bacterium, assembly GCA_964424675.1. Taxonomy (GTDB): domain Bacteria; phylum Bacillota; class Clostridia; order Lachnospirales; family Lachnospiraceae; genus JAAYYM01. Next base: position 7,753 of record CAYRJT010000048.1, on the reverse strand, counting down.
AGAGAGCTCCGACGACCATATCTCCATCGGATTATGCTCCACCCAGCCCGGCTGTGGATAGATCTGTGTGAACTCTTTCTGTGCCATTGAACAGATTTTTCCCGTTTTATCAAATAAGATACATCTGGAACTTGTCGTTCCCTGATCCAGTGCCATTACATATTTCTGCATGTGTAACCCTCCTGCTATCGTAAGTACTTTCCCCTATGAGACAATTTGCTTTGTTGCTTTACAGTTCTTTCAATTCCCACAACATCATAATATATCTTTTGTGGCTACTATGGCAATACCTGTATCCGCTACATTTTCCAGTATCACATCTCCGATATGAACCGGTGCGGCAGCTACAACATCCTTGAGTGCCAGCACGCAGTTCATGATCTGATTCTTCGGTATCTCCTGTTTTGTCTTAACAGATAGTGTTCTTCCGTCATTGACTCGTACAGTCGATGTGACTGTCCTTCTAGGATCTGTCACCTCATTTCTGGCATACTCTGCCCCTTTAGGACATGTATTTCCGGTTACCTTGATCTCACCGGCGTCTTCAATTGTTACAGTCAGATTACATCCCATCGGACAGCCAATACACGTTAACTCTCTATGTTGCATATTCATCACCTCGTTTCTCTGATTCTCAATCAGGCTGCATTCGGTTTTAACAGTTGCAGCTCGCTTATTCTCTTGATTCCTAATTCTCATCCTGCTCAATCCTGATGGTAATCTCATGCAGATTTTCAATCCCCAGCAGCTCCTGTCGTCTGAGCTTCAGGCTCTCCATCTCTCCCGGTGCCATAACCCTCTTCTTTCTCCTCAGAACCAGCTGGTCATTATAGTAAAGTGCTACATACACATCCTGATAGACATTTCCTACACGAAAGCGTACCACCTGCTCCTCTGCCATCCGCTCCGGGTCTATCCTGCCAGGGACCGTATAGCGTACACCATCTGTCGCCTTGATGAGAATCTCATTGACCGGTTTGGGCAATGAACCAGTAATATACTTAGCTGCATTCTCTCCTGCCATTTTAGCTTCCTCTGATACATAATCCACCAGATCATGTACATGCAGTACATTACCGCAGGCAAACACACCCTCCATATCTGTTTCCAGACTTTCATTGACCAGTGGCCCCGATGTCACCGGATTCATCTCTACTCCCAATGCTCCGGATAATTCATTTTCAGGAATCAGTCCGACTGACAACAGCAGTGTATCACATGGAATATATTCTTCTGTTCCCGGTATCGGCTTCAGGTGCTCATCCACCCTGGCCAGTGTCACACCCTCTACCCGTTCCTTCCCTGCTATGTCGATCACCGTATG
>CAYRJT010000048.1:0-6419 GCA_964424675.1 uncultured Lachnospiraceae bacterium | reverse complement strand
ACTCAGCTTCAGTGGAATATCAAAGTCATGCAGACACTGTGCGATATTTCGTTTGAGTCCTCCGGAATATGGCATCAGTTCCGCTACGACCTTGACCTTTGCACCCTCGAGCGTCATCCTGCGTGCCATGATTAAGCCAATATCACCGGAGCCCAGAATGACGACCTCCTTACCTGGCATTTTTCCCTCTATATTTACATAGTGCTGCGCAGTTCCTGCTGAATAGATGCCAGCAGGTCTATAGCCCGGTATATTCAAGGCTCCGCGTGGACGCTCCCTACAGCCCATTGCCAGAATGACCGCTCCGGTCTCTATCTCAAAAATGCCCCGCTCTCTGTTCATGGCTGTGACTACTTTATTTATTTTCGGACTTGGTTCCTGTGTACCGCTGCAACTGCTTCCGGCAGCCTCTGCTGTGCTGCTGCTTCTTCTGATATCCACGACCATGGTATTCAACAAATATGGAATCTGATGCTCCTTCACCTGCTTCATAAAGCGCGCTGCATATTCTGGACCGGTCAGCTCCTCCTTGAAGGTATGCAGGCCAAACCCATTGTGGATGCACTGGTTCAGGATGCCGCCCAGTTCCTTGTCTCTTTCTAAAATGACTATATTGGTCACTCCTGCCTCTCTGGCTGCAACTGCTGCCGCAAGACCCGCCGGGCCTCCCCCGATGATCACAATATCCGCTTTCATACCCGCTGCACCTCCTTTATACTATCCGTCTGTATCCTCTCATGATGCTTCGCTTTTGTGGTTTTCATTTCCTGATTTATTTCAACTGTCAACGCTTCCTTATTGATTCCTGTCAGGAACTGTGAGTTTCCACCTGCTTTCGTGATATCCTCAGGCTGCACGTGCAATTCGCGTGCCAGGATTTCCACAGTTCTGGGTGAGCAGAAGCCTGCCTGACACCTGCCCATGCCTGCTCTTGTCCTACGCTTCACACCATCTAAAGTGGTGGCTCCCAGTGGTCTGTGAATAGCATCCAGTATTTCTCCCTCTGTGACCATTTCACAACGGCAGACAACATTGGCATATGCAGCATTTTTCCTGATCAGACTTTTCTGTTCTTCTATTGTGGCTGTCGCCATACATGGAATGCCATTTCTTTTAGGATGAAAAGATGGATTCTTCTCCATATGCAGAATCACCTGTACCAGACCTGCTACATATTCTCCGATTGCAGGTGCTGCAGTCAGACCGGGAGATTCGATTCCTGCCACGTCAATAAATCCCTCTGCTCCTGACACCTCACCTATGACAAAATCGCCCTCTAGTGCAGAATTCCATGCTGCTTTGCTTAACACAGGGCGCTTGGTGCATCTTGCACGAAGACCGGAAAAGGAAGTGATGACCTGTCTCATCGGTAGACTCCGTACACTCTCTCCACCACGCCCGGCTACACTTGCAAGTCCTGCTGCCGTTGTACTGATGTTATCCTTATCCTGAATGAAATCAGACGTCGGTCCGACTAACAGATTCCCGTGAACAGTCGGCGTAACCAGTACGCCCTTGCCTGCCTCATTCGGCAATTGAAATAATGTATGAGAAACATAATTGCCAACCTTTTTATCCAGCAGACAGTACTCGCCCTTTCTTGGTGTGATTTCCATCGCGTTATCAACTTGCATGGAAGTCGTCAGCATATTATGGATTGTATCTGCATAGACCCCTGCTGCATTTACAATGACTCTGCTCTCGAACTCTCCCTGGTTTGTGTACACCACATAACCATCTTCAGATTTTCTGATGCCGGTAACCTCAGTACCCAGTCTGAATTCCACACCATTCTCTGCAGCATTCTCTGCCAGGGCTATGGTCAGTCCAAACGGACATACAATACCGCCGTCTGGTACATTTAGCACAGCAACGACATCGTCTGACAGATTTTGTTCCAGTTTTCTGGCAGCTTCTGCTTCCAGTATCTCTAGGCCCGTGACTCCATTTTGGATTCCCTGAGATAACAATTTTTCAAGCTTTCCTCGTTCTTCCTCATGAAAGCAAAGCACTATGGAGCCGTTTTTCCGATAGGAGAAATCCAGTTCCTTAGACAGAGCCTCCATCTTCTGGCTTCCAAGTACATTAAAATGCGCCTTCAGACTGCCCGGCTTGGCGTCATGTCCTGCATGAACAATACCGCTGTTTGCTTTGGACGTACCCTCACAGATATCACTTGCCTTCTCCAGCAATATCATCTTTCCCTGATACCGGGACAATTCTCTGGCCACCGCACAACCTGTCACGCCGCCGCCAATGATTACTACATCATACATAAACAGCCTCCTTATAAGTATCAATAAAATCCCATCCCAAGGACTTCACGATATGATCAACTCCTGCCAATAGACTTAATCATAAAAAAGGTTCAGCAAAAACACACTGCATACACAGTCTATTATTTGCTGAACTCCCAGTCTCTAGCAATCATTCTTTAATTAACTAAATTCTAACACAGCGGCATCCCTTTTGCAACAATCTGTTGATCTATTATTCTGTAAATTATCCACTTTTTTGTGGGTATATTAACTGATCTCTACATCAATCTCTGGTGCAGTCTGCCTCTTCTACATGAACCACACATCATGATTGGTCGTCGATATGGAGACCGCCCCTGCTTCCAGTGCATGCATGATGTCTTCCTTATCCTCAATCAGACCGCCTGCAATCACTGGCACATGCTCTGACGCACAGATCCGCCTGATAACCTTTGGCATCACTCCCGGCAGCACCTCGATACAGTCCGGCTTTGCCAGAGTGCACTGCTTTCTAATATTCTCGTAAGCCATGGAGTCAATCACAAAGAAGCGAAAAATCGTCAGCATGCCAAGAGCCTTTGCATGCTTGATCAAGGCAGGCTTCGTAGATATGATACCATCTGCTTGTGTCTGTGTATGAATAAAATCAACACTGACTTCCTTCGCTGAAAGGCCGGCGATCAGGTCAATGTGAACAACTGCAATCCTTCCGCTTTCCTTAATACGGGCTACAATATCGGCTATATTCAACACATCTCCGTATAGCACAAAAATAATCCTGCTATCAGTTGTCAGGCACTGATCCAGTCCCTCCTGATCCTTGACGGCAGCGATTACCGGGCAATCCTCTATCGCTTCTCTGTAGATACTCTTCATAATCTTTCCCTCATCATATTAAGTAAGATTTTATCATTGAACTGCAGTCAATAGAATCAGAATGCATATCACGAATCAGCCTCTGTTTTCGCTCAAGTAAACGGAAAAGAATTGTTAATCTGCAACACGAAAATCTGAGAAATGCTTAAATACTGAACATAAAAATGGAAGCAATGGGGCTCGAACCCATGACCTCTCGCGTGTGAGGCGAACGCTCATCCCGACTGAGCTATGCTTCCATAATACTAATTATAGCACCGGCACACGCAAAATCAAGTCCCACAGTCGCTCTGTTGTGATATAATCAAGGGAGAGCCCGTATTTGTCATTAAGGAGATGTGAGTGATGCCATATTTGGAAAACAATGGAGCCAGGCTATATTATGAAGACCAAGGAAAAGGGAAGCCTTTCATTTTTCTGCATGGTGCATCCTGGGATCTGCGTGAATGGGATCATCAGGTGCAGCACTATCTTCCAAATTATCGTGTGATTACAATGGATGCACGTGGACACGGAAAATCATCTCTGCCTGCAGGAAAAGTTTCTCACGAAAGAGTAGAACGACTGATTCTGATTGGCGCTCCCTGCTCTAATTCCTTTAATCTGTATGAGAAGATCTGCGTTCCGATCAACCGTTTTAGTATGCATATCCTGCCCATGCGTTTCATTGCCTGGAGTATTGCTGTCGTCCTCGGAGTAGGAAATCCTGATACGAAGAAATACATCATGGACGTGGTAGGTTCCCTGAAACACAATGAGTTCTGTCGTGTGTGGTCAGCAGCTACCAGCATGGAAAGCAGAGAAGGTCTGCCAAGGATCAACTGTCCTACACTGATCATGGTCGGCGATCATGACAGCATGACGATGCGTCAGCAGGAATTCATACATCAGTCCATCAAAGGTTCAAAGCTTGTGATCATCAAAAATGCACATCACGGAACCAATCTGGATAACCCTGCTCAGGTTGAGTCGGAAATAGATGCATTTCTTGCAGATTAGTCCATTTGGCTGCAAAGGATCTGCTCCCGATAGACCTCGGTCAGCTGCTTGAATGACCATGCAGCATTGGCCGGACTGGTTGAGGGCAGGATGATAGTCTCAATGCCTGTTTGATCCTGCAGCAGCTTCTGATACAGCCTGCCTGCTGTCTGTCCGTTTGTATAAATCCTGCTGATCTGAGTCTGTGTCAGCAGCCATGGAATATCCGTTGGCGCTGCATTTCGGATGCTGCTGTCGCTGGAACCTATGATATCGCAGCTGTCAATCACATCCCAGAGAGCGATATGATTGGTCAGGAGCATGCTTCTTTTTTCCTCTATGGTCTTGGGTTCTTTCCATTCCAATACCGCAGATAATACTTTCCAGAACCGGTTCTGCGGATGTCCGTAATAAAACCCCTGCTCTCTGGATTTTACAGAAGGAAAGCTTCCGAGAATCAAAATTTCAGAAGCTTCATTATAAACAGGTCCAAATTCATGTTGAATATGATTGTATTGTGACATATCGTTTTCCATTTCCGGATGTCCTATTGATCATCACTCATAATCATTATTTTACTTTTATTATTGTACTTTTCTCATTTTACTTCTATTATTTTATTACTTCTCTGCTAAAAAACCCGCCTTTTCTAATTTCTGACCAATCGTATCCAGTATTGCTTCACTGTCTGCTTCTACCAGATGCATGTGGATACCGTCTGCAATCGCAAGCAGCGGCATTCCTTTACTTGCCTCTATCTTGTCCAAAAATGTCTGTACATCGTTGCGATTCGCGGCGATCAGCTCTGCCGTGATTTCTCCATAAACAGGATGTTCTACAATTACATTCAATACCTTTCCGCCATAATCCACGATTGTATTCAACTCAGCTTCTATTTCATCTCTTGTATGTTTCACGCGAAATCTGCGATTTGGTCTGCCTGCTGTATCGTGGCTAAGCAGATACCCCTGGGTCGTTGAGATAATCGGATCTGCGCCCTGACGAAGCAGTGCGATATCCTGTACAATCACCTGCCTGCTGACGCCCAGTGTCCGTGCCAGTTCTGTACCGGAGACAGGCTGACTGCTACCTCTTAATATATTCATGATTTCACTTCTTCTGTCCCGTCCATTCATACTCTCATGACCTTTCTGCTGCATCTATCACTTCTCACTTCTCACTTCTCACTTCTCACTTCTCACTTCTCACTTCTCACTTATTCAGTTTATCATTTTTTCTTGAATTAGGCAATTTAACATTTGCCGCCTATTGGGAGCCATTGAAGGACTATTTTGGACAAGAGCTTTACTGTATCATTGCAGTAAATCCAAATTAGCACTATTCCAAGCCAATTGTACCTCATTTTGGATAACTCACCCTCATCAAAGACACTTTACATTCCAAATATACTGTAAATATCACAACTATCTGGAACCTGATATGCTTTTCAGAAGCTTCCTTGTCCAATTTTCCAACCTCTTGGCACTGCAAATTACACTTTTGGATTCCTTTACGCTTTTCAGAAGCTTTCTTGTCCGTTCCCCCAGCCTCTCCACACTGGAATGCATGCTTTTGGATTCCTTTACGCTTTTCAGAAGCTTCCTTGTCCAATTCCCTAGCCTCTCCACACTGGAATTCATGCTTTTGGATTCCTTTACGCTTTTCAGAAGCTTCCTTGTCCAATCCCCCAGCCTCTCCACACTGGAATTCATGCTTTTGGATTCCTTTACGCTCTTCAGAAGCTTCCTTGTCCATTCCCCCAGCCTCTCCACACTGGAACGCATGCTTTTGGATTCCTTTACGCTCTCCAGAAGCTTCCTTGTCCATTTTCCCAGCCTCTCCACACTGGAACGCATGCTTTTGGATTCCTTTACGCTTTTCAGAAAAAGATGCAAAATGGTGACAAGACACTTGTAATGTCATTTGTTTTCGTGTATAATCAACATTCAGTATTAGAAAAATAAAACACAGGGGAGAAAGATTATGATCAAGAAAGTACTGAATCACATTTTTATCGATGGATTATCAGGCATGGCCTTTGGCCTCTTTGCCACTCTGATCATCGGTACGATCATCAAACAGGTCGGTACCTTTATCGGTGGTGACATCGGAAGCTATATATGTATGTTTGGTTCCATGGCCTCAGCTATGACCAGTGCCGGCATCGGCGTTGGTGTCGCATGTAAATTCAAAGAAAGCGCACTTGTCACGCTCTCAGCTGCAACTGCCGGCATGGTAGGTGGATTTGCTGGAAAAATCATGGCAGGTACTGTATTTGTAGACGGTGTCGTGACGCTGGCCGGACCC
>CAYRJT010000047.1:0-11850 GCA_964424675.1 uncultured Lachnospiraceae bacterium | reverse complement strand
TGTAAAGAAAAGAAACGGTGATGCATTAACAAAAGATGAAATTGAATTCATGATCGATGGCTATGTAAAAGGAGATATACCGGATTATCAGATGGCAGCTATGATGATGGCCATCTACTTTAAGGGAATGAATGATGAGGAAACAGTTTGTCTGACGATGGCCATGGCTCATAGTGGTGATATGCTGGATCTGAGTGCAATTCAAGGAATCAAGGTTGACAAACACAGCACAGGAGGCGTCGGAGATAAAACATCTCTGGTATTAGGCCCTATGGTTGCATCTCTCGGTATTCCGATAGCCAAAATGAGCGGAAGAGGATTGGGACACACCGGGGGTACCATTGATAAACTGGAAAGCATCAAAGGCTTTCATACATCGTTAACAACCGAACAATTTATAGAGAATGTCAATCGTGTCAAGCTGGCGATTATGGGACAGACAGCGGATATTGCTCCCGCAGATAAAAAGCTGTATGCATTACGCGATGTGACGGCAACGGTAGATAATATGTCATTGATTGCAAGCTCCATTATGAGTAAAAAGCTGGCTGCTGGTGCTGATGCAATCGTTCTGGATGTCAAAACCGGAAGCGGAGCTTTTATGAAAAAAGAAAAGGATTCGCGTTTACTTGCAAAAGAAATGGTTAAGATCGGAAACTCAGCAGGGAGAAGAACGGTAGCCGTCATATCGGATATGGATCAGCCGCTTGGATATGCTGTTGGTAATGCCATTGAGGTAAGAGAAGCAATTGAGACTTTGAATGGAAGAGGCCCTGCAGATTTAGAAGAGCTTTGCGTCACACTCGGAACGCAGATGCTTCTATGTGCAGGAAAGGCAGCTACAGAAGCAGAGGCTGAAGAAATGCTGCAAGAAACCATTCAAAACGGAGCTGCTCTGAAAAAGTTTGCAGAATTTGTTTCAGCTCAGGGTGGCGACATGGACTGCATCTATCATCCGGAAAAGCTGCCGCAGGCCTCCATTGTGAAAGAGGTTGCCGCTCTTGAGACTGGCTATATACAGAAGATCTTTTGTGAAGAAATTGGTGTTGCATCCTTGCTGCTGGGTGGCGGAAGACGGAAAAAAGAGGATGAGATTGATCTTTCTGTTGGCATTATGCTTCGTAAAAAGGTCGGAAATTTTGTGAATCAAGGTGATTCTATCGCAACTATTTACGGAAATGACCCTGAAAAGATCAAAGATGCCTATAACAGAATTAAAGATGCCTATTGTTATTCACAAACAGTTGTTAAAAAGAAGAAATTGATCAAGGGTATCATCAAGGAATAGTACATGGCTCAGGTGCATATAGTTTTATATGTATAAGAAAAATGAAAAACATTCGTTCAGAAATCATGATTTAAAAACAAACATGGTGGAAACATTGCACCTTCCTAAGGATTATGTGCTTGGTTCCGCCATTGTTACGATTACAGGAAACTGTGAACTTTTGATTGAAAACTATAAAGGAATTCTGGAATATCATTGTGAATCATTGATGATACAGACAAAAACGTGCAGAATCCATATCTGCGGCAAGCAGCTGGAAATCAGCTATTATACAAACGAAGAGATGAAAATCACGGGATGCATTCAAGAAATACATTATCTTGAGGATTCATGAAGGAGGTTTCCCTTTGTTTGTAAATTTCATAAAACGATGCCGTGGTTATGTCAAGATCAGAATTTCGGGATTTTCACCTGAACGGTTTATGAATCTCTGTGGAAATCGTGATATTCTGCTGTGGCAGGTACAGCGGCAGAATGATAATTATATCATGTGCATCAGTATTCGGGATTTTCTGTGTCTTCGGCCAATCTTAAAAAAAACAGGGACAAAAGTCACCATCTTAAAAAAATATGGTTTTCCTTTTCTGGTACACCGGTATCAGAAGCGTAAGGTCTTTCCTGCCGGTATTTTATTCTGTGCTGTTTTTTTATGGTTGATGTCTTTGTTTTTGTGGGAGATCAGAATTGATGGAAACCTGTACAGAACAGATGATGTCATCAATGACTATTTGTGTGAGATTGAAATTGTACCCGGTATCCTGAAAGGAAAGATTGATTGTGAACAGATCGAGAAAGGACTTCGCCAGAAGTTTGATGATATCACATGGGCTTCCGCAAAAATACAGGGTACCGGTCTTAGAATACAGATCAAAGAGAATATCATGCCCGCCCCGGATACCTCTGAACCTGCAGTATGTGATCTTGTTGCCGAAAAAGCCGGAACCATTGTAGAAATCATCACCAGAAGCGGAGTCCCTTTGTGTACAAAAGATATGGCCGTTACGAAAGGTACTGTTCTGGTATCAGGAAGTATTCCAATCAAGGATGACAGCGGAACAATCACGGATTATCGTTATGTTGCAGCGGATGCAGATATTAGAATGAAAACGATTTATCATTATCGGGATACGTTTCCGTTAAGAATTATGAAACGGGAATATACAGGCAGAGAGAGAAGCAGTTTGTATTTGGCAAATCACGAAGAAATCATTTACTTTCCACAGCGTAATCATTCTTTTCGATTATATGACAGCTATATGACAGAATATCAGATACCGTTAGTGAAGGACGTCAGACTTCCTGTTTTGATCGGATATACGCGAAATAGAGAATACTATGAAGCCAGCAGAAAGTATACAAAAGAAGCAGCATATGAACTGGCTTCCGAAAAGCTAGAAAAATATTGTATGAATTTAATGGAAAAAGGGGTACAAATAATCACAAATAGTGTTAAAATAGAATCTACGGGTGATCTGTGTACTGCAGCCGGAGATATCCAGGTCATAGAGGATGCAGGAAAAGAGCAGAAGATTTCAATGGTTATGGAGGATACCTTGTGAGTATATCTGAAATCTATATAGATATTCCGTCAAAGGATATGGGAAATGTATTTGGCCAGATGGATGCCAATGCGAAAAAAATAGAGCGTGCCTTTCAGGTATCTGTCATAGAGCGGGAAGGCAAAATCAAAATTGTAGGTTCTGAAGCCTCAGTTAAGAAAGCAGCATCCGTACTAAATCAGCTGCAGCAGCTGTCTGACAGAGGAAATATCATACATGAACAGAATGTTGACTATACAATCGCCATGAGTATGGAAGAAAATGATTCTGCTGTATTGGAGATTGATAAAGAACTGATCTGCCATACGACAAACGGAAAGCCGATTAAGCCGAAAACGCTTGGGCAAAAGCAGTACATTGATGCAATGAAAGAGAAAATGATTGTATTTGGAATCGGTCCCGCCGGAACCGGTAAGACTTATCTGGCAATGGCGATGGGCATTACAGCCTTTAAAAACGATGAAGTCAGCAGGATCATATTGACCCGTCCGGCGATAGAGGCCGGTGAAAAGCTTGGCTTTCTGCCCGGTGATCTGCAAAGCAAGATTGATCCGTATCTGCGTCCCTTATATGATGCATTATACCAGATCATGGGAGCAGAGAGCTATCAAAAGAATATGGAAAAAGGACTGATAGAGGTTGCGCCTCTTGCCTATATGAGAGGCCGTACACTTGATAACGCATTCATTATCCTGGATGAGGCCCAGAATACGACACCGGCGCAAATGAAGATGTTTTTGACACGTATCGGGTTCGGATCAAAAGTAATCATCACTGGAGATATGACGCAGAAGGATCTGGCACCCGGTGCAGCATCAGGGCTTGACATCGCTATCCGTGTCCTGTCAAAGCTGGATGATATCGGTTTCTGTTATCTGACCAGCAAGGATGTTGTAAGACATCCTCTTGTACAAAAAATCGTCAAGGCTTATGAAACCTATGAAAGCAAAGAATCAGGAAAAGATAAGAGAAGAAACAGTTATAAAACACAAAAGAAAAAATAGCCGGAGTAGGTATATGAATGAAATAAAATTAAAGCTAGATCCTGTCAGAATCAAATTGTATACATGCATTTTCTTTATTACAGCAGCTGTAATCGGGTTCGGTTCATTATTTCTGGGATTTGATGCAGCAACGATTCTTCGAAATATCATAACCGTTCTGGTCAGTATGGGAATTGCTGAGATTGTTATGCTGCAGTCTGATATCAGAAAGGATTATCTGGCTGATAATGCAGAGCATCCCGCACGGTTAATGATTTCCTATATTGTCTGTCTGATCCTGATGGCTGTACTAAACATATTATCCTCAGGATTTCTTCCAAATGAAAGTATTTATCTTTTTCCGTATATGGCTGTCGCCGTTTTGTTTACTTTGTTTTCAAATTTTGAAACAGGAATCGCACTGTATACGCATTTCATACTTGTTTCCACCTTGTTATGCGGACTGGACTTTGGCTTATCCTTTATGAATCTGTTTTTATCCGGTATCATTGGATGCTGTCTTGTCAGAAGTGCAGAAAAAACTTTTCATATATGGCAGTTCTTGGGGATCATGTCCGGACAATATATTGTTTTATATATGGCTTATCATTTTCTGAATACATTTGATATTTTAAAGGATGGAATATGGTTTGCGTGCGGTCTGGTCACGAACCTGACGGCACTCTATCTGATTCTGTATCTTACAGATAAAAAAATGATCCATAAATATGTACATAAATATCAGGAAATCATGAATCCTGAGTATCCATTATTGTTGGAACTGAAGGAAAAAGCAAAAAGTGATTATTATAATGCCGTACATACAGCTTATCTGAGTGACAGAGTTGCGCGTTTGCTGGAGGCTGATTGTTTATTGGCAAAGGCCGGCGGATATTATCATAAAATAGGCATATTAAGGGCAAAGAGTCATGTTGCAAAAAGTCTGGAGATTGGAAAAGAGAATCAATTTCCAGAACCTTTGATCCAGCTGATTAATGAATATACAGGACGATATGAAACTCCTAAAACGGTAGAGGCAGTCATTGTCATGCTGTCCGATGCAATTGTAACATCCATCCTTTACATGTACGATAAAAATCCGGAACAAAAGCTTGATTATGATAAAATCATTGAAGCGGTTTTCAAAAAGAAATATGAAAGTGGTATCCTGCAGGATTCCGGGATCTCTTTAAAGGATCTTCATAAAATGAAGGAATATTATAAATCGGAGGCACTGTACTATGACTTTTTACGTTGAAAATGAGACAGAAGCAGACTTTGGATTTGATTATGAAAAACAGTTTCAAATCGTAACAGAAGCAGTATTGGATTACGAGAAATGTCCTTATGAGGCAGAAATCAGCCTGACAATTACGACAGCAGAGCATATTCAGGAAATCAACCATGAACACAGAGAAATCGACCGCGTAACAGATGTTTTATCTTTTCCGATGATTGATTATCCGAAGCCCTCTGATTTTTCTTTACTGGAAGATGGCTTTGAGGACTGTTTTCATCCTGAATCCGGCGAGCTTCTTCTTGGCGATATTGTACTCTGCGCAGACAGAGTCCTGTTACAGGCTGAGGAATACGGGCACTCCGTAATGCGAGAATTTTCTTTCCTTATTGCTCATAGTGTGTTACACTTACTTGGATATGACCATATTTCAGATGAAGATGCAAGTGTCATGGAAGTCAAGCAAAAAACAATATTAAGCGCTCTGGGTATCGAGCGCTAAATGATTTGAAAAGAGGTACTTGAATTATGAAAAAGATGAGAATGTCCTGTTTTTTACTCATCAGTATTGTTGCATTGTGCAGCTTTACCGGCTGTGGTAATAAGAACAGCAATGAAGAGACAAAAGAGCCTGCTGAAACACAGGTTCAACAGGCGACACAGGCTCCTGCCGCAGATGAATCCGCAGCACCGGCATCCGATGATGCCATCAGAAGCTATTTGACAGGAAAAGTAACAGACCCGGCCATTGCAAGAAGAAGACCGGTCGCAATCATGTTGAACAACCTGGAAGCTGCCCAGCCTATGTGCGGTATATCCAGAGCGGATGTTGTGTATGAGTGTGTCGTAGAAGGCTCTATTACACGTTTGATGGGTATTTTTGAAAATTATGATGATCTGGAGAAGATAGGCTCTGTCCGCAGCTGCAGAAGTTATTTTGTTTACTGTGCCCTGGAATTTGATGCTATTTATGCACACTATGGACAGGCAGCATATGCTGTAGAGCTGCTGGATCAGGATTATGTGGACAATCTGAGCGGACTTTCTGAAATCGGAAGTACCGTATTTTACAGAACCAGTGACAGACCGGCTCCCCACAACGCATATGCCAGTGCAGAAGGAATCAAAGCCGGTATTAAGAAAATGGGTTATGATGAAAATTACAGAAGCACATATACCGGAAAATTTCTGTTTGCAGAAGACGGTAAGGAAAACAAAAATGAAGATGGTACAAGCGCAGAGTATATTGCGCCCGGATATCTGATCAATAAACCGTGGTTTGAGTACAATGCAGACGATAAAAAATACTATCGTTTCCAATATGACGGTCCTCAAATTGATGAGATGACAAATGAGCAGATTTCTTATGATAATATTGTCCTTCAGTACTGTGAATGGGTCAAGCTGGATGAAAATGATTATCTGGCATTTAACTGTCATTCCGGTGGAAAAATGAAGTTCATGACAGAAGGAAAAGTCATTGATGGATTCTGGATCAGAACTGTTGAAGATGAAAACAGCGGAAACCATGATGAAGGTGTTACAAAGTACTATAACAACGATGGTGAAGAAGTTGTATTTAATCAGGGAAAGACATGGATCTGTATGATACAGGATACCATGGGAGATAAAGTAGTCATCAAATAAATGAAATGATAAGTAGGAAATGCATAGAAGATGGGTAGTCAGGGAAACAGCAGAAGATCTAACTTTATAGTGCAGGGTGGTATATTAGCAACAGCAGGCATCATATCCAGATTGATTGGCCTGCTGTATCGCGTACCCCTTACAAATATCATCGGAGATGAAGGAAACGGCCTGTATGCCGCTGCTTTCCAGATTTATTCGATTATGCTTCTGATTTCTTCTTACAGTCTGCCTCTGGCTGTGTCAAAGCTTGTATCCTCAAGAGTGGCAAAAGGCCAGTACAGAAATGCCAGAAAAATATTTCGCGGTGCTTTATTATTTGCGTTGATATCAGGCGGAGCGGTTGCAGTCATTGTTTTTTTTGGCGCAGATTTCTTTGCCGGTACATTGATGACAGAAGCCAAGAGTGCTATTGCACTTCGCGTGCTAGGACCGGCCCTTTTGATTGTTGCCTTGATGGGTGTTTTGCGCGGATACTTTCAGGGTATGGGAACCATGATGCCGACTGCAATCTCACAGATACTGGAGCAGATCGTCAATGCGGTTATGTCCATTCTTGCTGCAACCTATTTGTTTCAGTACGGAAAAAAGGTTGCTGCATTGCTAAGAGATGACTCCTATGCAGCTGCATACGGAGCTGCAGGAGGTACGCTCGGCACAGGTGCCGGAGCTTTGATGGGACTGCTTTTTCTGCTTCTTGTTCTTTTGTCTCAAAACAGAGTTTTAAAAAGGCAGATGAATAAAGATACAGGCAGATATATGGAATCCTATGGACAGATTTTCAGAGTGTTACTGCTGACCATTCTTCCGGTGATTATGAGTGCCGCTATTTATAATATCAGTGATCCTTTAGATCAAAGTATTTTCAACTACATTATGACTAAGAACGGAATGGGGGATATCCAGACATCCTATTGGGGAATGTTCTCCGGAAAATACCGTGTATTGACCAATGTACCGATTGCTCTGGCAAGCTCCATCAGTGCTTCCATGATGCCGACTCTGACGCAATGCATGGAAGAACGTGAATACAGAGCTGCAAAGCATAATGTCAGTACTGCTACAAGATTTACGATGATTCTTGCAATTCCGTGTGCCGTTGGTTTAAGTGTTCTCGGAAAGCCCATTCTTTCCATGCTGTTTACCGGAGAGATTGATATTCCGGCAAAGCTGTTGCAGATTGGTTCTGTCTCAGTTGTATTTTATTCCTTATCCACATTAACAAACGGAATCCTTCAGGGAATTGATAAAATGAATATTCCGGTCAGAAACGCTGCAATCGCACTATTGATACATCTTGCATCTCTGTATGTGATGCTGGAATATTTTAATCTGAAGTTGTATGCTGTCGTATTTTCATGTATTATCTTTGCATTTACAATGTGTGTTCTGAATGGATTGTCAATTAAAAAGCATTTGCATTATACGCAGGAGATTAAGCGGACATTTGTGATTCCGGTCATTTCTGCTGCAGTGATGGGAGTTGTATGCTGGCTGATGCATCTGCTGTTTTCATTATTCCTTTCCATTGTACCGTCAACACTTTTGTCTATTGCAATTGGCGCACTGGTTTACTTTGCTGTATTGATTGCATTAAAGGGAATCAAAGAATCTGAACTGAGAAATATACCGATGGGTGGCGGAATCGTGGCCATTGCAAAGCTGTTCAGACTGATGTAATTTATAAAAACTGAATAAATAACAGAAAAAAGCTGATACTATATGTATAAATCGAAAGGTGGACAGCCATGAGAAAGACATATTTTATCAGTTTTTTTCTATGTGTGATTACATTGGGTCTGGTCTATTTCAGTGCGTATTTCTATTCTGTATTTGTGCTGAATGATCATACGATACCGCTGGAGACAGAAGTGATCAGTGAAGAGGAGCATTCTGAAGCAGTGCTGGTAGATACGAATGATACGCCCAGCGTAAAAGTCAATACGAAGCTGGTCATTGAATCTTATGACCTGAATGATTATACATTGTCGATTGCAGACGAGGAGCTTCCGATGGAATATATCGGACTGACCAGAGATGAATTGATTGCCGCCATCTCAGATTACTGCAGTTATCCGACTGAGGAAGATATTTCTGCAGGATTTGAGTCTATGCAGCTGATTTCATTCTCGGAGGATAAGGTGATCGTCAGAAAATCGTATCAGCCGGTCATACTTCCAGAACAGTTTTATCTGATGGCCGAAAACCATTATGTTTCCGTATATTATGATGATCGTGAAACAATCTATATGTATACCGGTATTGCACTTGACAGTCTTCCGGAGAATGTACAGAGAGAGATTGTAAGCGGTAAATTCATACCCAGCATTCATGAATTGTATGGTTTTCTTGAAACATATTCCAGTTAAGGAGTCTACAGTTGTTTATTTTGCTTTTTTTCAGTATAATCGAACTGAAAGCTGTATCAAAGGGATCGACAGGAATAGAGGAATGAAGGATGAAGATAGGGATTATCGGCGGTGGAGCCGCCGGTTTGACAGCTGCCATTCAGGCAGCCGAAGAATGCAATGAAGTCACTGTTCTGGAGCATATGGACAGAGTGGGAAAGAAGATTCTGTCCACCGGAAACGGAAAATGTAATTTAACCAATACCGATCAGCGCCCGGAGCATTATCACGGAACCCATCCAGACTTTGCCGAACGGGTTTTCAGACAAAGCAGTTATGCAGAGGTTCTGCGCTTTTTTACAAAGCTGGGCATTTATACAAAGAATAAAAATGGTGGCCTTTATCCATATTCCGAGCAGGCATCGGCTGTATTAGATGTTCTCAGAATGAAAGTGGAGGCTTTACATATTCAGATCTGCTGCAATACAGAGGTGGATCATATTGAACACAAAGATCAGTTTCATGTTTTTACCGTTGACCGTAATTCGTCGGAAAAGAAGGAATATCTGTTTGACAGACTGATTCTATCCACAGGTGGAAAGGCTGCCAGAATGACCGGATCAGATGGCAGCGGATACAGACTTGCTGCCGCTATGGGACATAAAGTCATAGAGCCATTGCCTGCATTGGTACAGCTTAAATCTCCGGATGCTTTTTTCAAAGGGATCGCCGGTATCAGATGTGATGCGGATATACAGCTCTATATTGATCATGTGTATCACAGTCATGAACGCGGAGAACTGCAGCTCACCGACTATGGAATATCAGGGATTCCTGTATTTCAGCTCAGCGGAGCAGCGGCCAGAGCAATGTATGAACATCATCATGTTCATGTATTGATTGATTTTATGCCTGATATGCCGTCAGTCAATGATCTGAACGTATATCTTCAATCGAGAATTCGGGATACTCCATATAAAACAATTGGTGAACTGATGATCGGGATGTTTCATAAAAATCTATGTTCCTTGTTGATCAGGCAATGTGAACTGAAAAATACAAAAAAGGCAGAATGTCTGTCTGATGAAGAACGATTCAGACTGTCGAAATGTATAAAAGAGTTTTCTGTCAGAATCAACAGCACCAATTCTTTTGATCAGGCACAGACCTGTTCAGGCGGAATCGATACCGCTGAAATCAAGGATACGCTGGAGTCAAGACTGATCCCGGGACTGTATTTTGCCGGAGAAATCATTGATATCAATGGTGACTGTGGAGGCTATAACCTGCAGTGGGCATGGTCTACAGGATTGCTTGCAGCCCGGATGCTATAAAAGGAGTTATCGTTCATGATCAGAATCAATCAATTAAAATTACCAGTCAGTCACTCTGAAGAAGATTTCAGACAGAAGATTCAAAAAACATTGCAGATCAGGCGTTTTTTGAAAGAGCCTTTTTCTGATCAATATACATACAGGATTGTCAGAAGATCCATGGATGCACGAAAGAAGCCTGATTTATTCTATGTATATTCTGTGGATGTATTATTTTCAGGATTCCATACACAGGAAGCAAAAGCAGTTGAGTTGAAAATGCTCAAGATGCTGAAGAACAACAATATCATGTTAACGGAAGAAAAAAAATATACCCTTCCGTACAAAACCAGCTGCACCGACAGGCCGATTATCATCGGCAGCGGACCAGCCGGACTATTCTGTGCATATTTGCTTGCCTGTGCCGGCTGCAGACCGATTGTATTGGAGAGGGGAGAGGCTGTAGAGAATCGAAAGAAGACTGTAGAGAGCTTCTGGAACGGAACGGCCGCTTTAAATCCTGATTCCAATGTGCAGTTCGGAGAAGGAGGTGCAGGAACCTTTTCCGATGGGAAACTGAATACACTTGTAAAGGATCCGGTCGGACGAAATCAGTTTGTTCTGGAGACATTTGTCCGCTTTGGTGCAAAGAACAGTATTGTTTATGAACAAAAACCTCATCTCGGTACGGACGAGCTGACCGGAATTGTGAAAAATATGCGTGAATCTATCACCAATCTCGGGGGCGAATTCTATTTTGAAAGAAAAGCGACAGGATTGCTGATGCAAAACGATGCTGTTACAGGAGTGGAAACAGAACAAGGAGCAATGATGTCCGGTCATGTGGTTCTGGCAATTGGGCACAGTGCACGTGATACATTTTATATGTTGAAAAAAAATCATGTTGAGATGGAAGCAAAGTCATTTGCAGTGGGGCTCAGAATAGAACATCCACAGAATCAGATCAATGAATGCCAGTATGGAATTCAAAAGTCCCAGACACTGCCTGCAGCTGACTACAAGCTCACAAACCAGGCTTCAAACGGGAGAAGTGTCTATTCCTTCTGTATGTGTCCGGGCGGATATGTTGTAAATGCTTCCTCTGAAAGAGACCGCCTCGCTGTCAATGGCATGAGCTACAGTGAAAGAAACGGAGAAAATGCAAACAGCGCTATGATTGTATCCGTAACTCCGGATGATTATGGCTCGGACGATGTACTTGCTGGTATAGAATTTCAAAGAAAGCTGGAAGAAAGAGCATATGAAATCGGAAAGGGAAAAGTACCCGTGCAGTATTATGGCGATTTCAAGACCGGAGCAATCAGTGATCTGACAAAAGGTTCCTTTGTGCCAGCTATCAAAGGAGCTTATCACAGTGCAAATCTACGGGAACTGCTTCCGGAACAAATGAATGAAGCATTGGTTGAATCTATTGAAAAGTTCGGCTATACTATGTTAGGATATAACAGACCTGA
>CAYRJT010000046.1:0-11854 GCA_964424675.1 uncultured Lachnospiraceae bacterium | reverse complement strand
TAGCATGAAGGGTGAATATGATTGAAACAAAGTCTGAAGAATTCATATACAGACAGCTGAATCCATAAATTTAATGCGAATCTATAGGTTTTGATGTATAATAATCAGGGGTTGGTTCTCAAAAACAGGGAAGATGCCCCTGATTACTTTTTTGCGAGGCTTCTACAGCCAATATTTACAGGAGATTAAGAGCAGATATGAAGATTAAATGCGATTATTGCGGCAGTTTTATCAGTGATACGGACGAGAAGTGTCCTAATTGCGGTGGTGTGAACAGCCATCTGGTAAGACGTGCGGTGGGTGTGCCGAAGACCATTGAAGAGCTGAAGACCTGGTGTACGGAGAAGAATATTCCACTGAAGGATGCACGGTTCTTTATTGGTGAGGACTACAGAGGCGCTCGTGCGTTTGGTATTTATTATGATGAGAAGACAGAGAATTATGTTGTCTATAAAAACAAGTCCGACGGCAGCAGGGCAGTACGCTATGAAGGCAAGGACGAGGCTTATGCGGTTAATGAACTATATCAGAAGCTAAAGGCAGAAATCCTGAACCAGAAGCAACGGATCAGTGCGCAGAAGCAGTCCAGCCGTCCCTTAAGTAATGCTGCTCAGGGAAAGCGGAATGCAATGAAGGCAAAGACTTCGAAAACGATATTTATCACAACCATAGTTGTGTTCATTCTGATTTTTATATTTGGTCTCTTTGCAACATCAATACCGGATCGCGGTTATTATAGCTATGGAAATGAGACATATTATTATCAGCCGGGTGATGGCTGGTATTCGTATGATGACGGCAGCTGGAACAGTACCACAGTAGACAGTACATTGTATGACAACTACAGTGATTACTATGATTCAAGGTCTTATAGCAACAGCTATGATACGACAGACTTCGTTGACAGTGGATATTATGAAGAGAGTTCCAATAACAGCTATGACAGTGACTGGGATTCGAGTGACAGCTGGGATTCAAGTGACAGCTGGGATTCGAGTGCCTCTGACTGGGATAGTGACTGGTGACGAAACAGTATATGTCTGATTCACGATGATTTACAAGGACTACAATGTGCGGCTGTTATTGATGGAAACCAAAGAAGGAACCGTTTCATGAAAATTAAAACACTAGAAAAGACTTACGAGGAAGTACTGGCACTTCCAGAGGCAATACATAAAAGACCAGTCAGACAGGCAAAATTCTGGAGAGGCCTGTTGAAAATGGTATCAGCAGGTGAACTGAAACAGGTGAATTTTCAGTATAGTCAGGATTCTTCTATGGAGGAAATCGAAAAGAAGGAACCATGTCTCTATCTGATGAACCACTCCAGCTTTATTGATTTGAAAATAGCGGCAACCTTGATTTATCCAAAGCCATATCATATCGTGTGTACCTCTGACGGCTTTGTTGGGAAAGAGAATCTGATGAGAGCACTTGGCTGTATTCCTACCAGGAAGTTTGTAACAGATGTCACACTGGTCAAGGATATGATGCATGTCAGCAAGAAACTGAAAAGCTCCATCCTGATGTACCCGGAGGCCAGCTACAGCTTTGACGGAACAGCAACCCCATTGCCGAGAGGACTTGCAAAATGTATCAAGATGCTGGGGATTCCTGTGGTCATGATTAAAACCAGAGGCGCTTTTTTAAGAGACCCGCTCTATAATAGTCTGCAGTTACGAAATGTGGATGTCTCTGCTGATATGAAGTGTATTCTGACAAAGGAACAGGTGACAGAATTTCCGGCGAAGAAGATTCATGAATTATTAAGAGAATCATTTTCCTTCGATTATTTTAAGGAGCAGATAGAGAATCAGATAGAAGTGACAGAGGAATTTCGTGCAGACGGGCTGGATCGTGTGCTGTATAAATGCCCGCATTGTCAGGCTGAGGGAAAGACAAAGGGCAGAGGAATCCTGCTGACCTGTGAAAATTGCGGAAAGAAATATACGCTGACCAAGCTCGGAAGCATGCAGGCAGAGGATGGAAATACGGAATTTTCCCACATTCCGGACTGGTATCGCTGGGAACGCAAATGTGTACGTGAGGAAATCGTAAATGGAAGCTATCAGCTGGATGTTCCGGTGAAGATTGGTATCATGAAGGACATGAAGGCTATTTATATGGTGGGGGAAGGACGACTGACTCATAATCAAGAGGGCTTTCATCTGACCGGCTGTGATGATGCGCTTGATTACCATCAGCTGCCGTCTGCCTCCTATAGTTTGTATTCAGATTATTTCTGGTATGAGATAGGTGATGTAATCTGTATCGGAGATTCCCAGATGCTGTATTATTGTTTCCCACAGACAGAAGAAAGCGTTGTAGCAAAGACCAGGCTTGCAGCGGAGGAACTCTATAAACAAAATCTGTCTGAGAGTAACAAATGAACATGCAGAAGTAAAAGACAACGACAGTATAGGAAAACAGTTTTAAAGGCAGAAAAGATATGAAACAGAATGAAGACAGGAAACAAAATGAGAAAATCAAACAGGTCTCAGACCTTAGCTCCCTGCAAATGCTTGGACAGGGTAACACAGCTGAGATTTATGCATATGAGAATAACAGAATTCTGAAATTATTCAGGAACGGAATGCCTTTGCCGCCGATACTGAACGAATACAGGATGGCAGGAATCATACAATGCAGTCTGGACTGTGTTCCGAAGGCTTATGAACTGGTCAGCTACAATGAACGGTATGGCATTATCTATGAACAGATTAAGGGTACAGATCTGCTGAAGATTATGCTCAGGCATCCCTTTCAGCTCGAGCGGTATGCCCGGAAACTGGCACAGATTCATGCTGATATCCATCAGGCAGAGATTCATGTGCAGTATTCCGTCAAAGAAAAGCTGATACGGGATATTGACAGCTCAGGAGATCTCACAGCTGAGGAAAAAAGCAGAATCAAACTGTACATGGAGCAGCTACCGGAGGGCAACAGAATCTGTCATTTTGATTATCACCCCGGAAATATTATGATGCGGGATGGAGAGCCGGTTGTCATCGACTGGATGACAGCCTGTACCGGAGACGCGGCAGCAGACACGGCAAGAACCTGCATACTGCTGCAATTTGGTGAACTGATGTATGCAGGCCCGGTTATGAAGCTTATGATGCATTTTGTCGAACGTCGTATCGGAACTGTTTATGAGAAGGAATATCGCACTATAACCGGAATGACTCAGGCAGAAATCGAGCAGTGGAAGCTGCCGGTTGCAGCGGCCCGTCTATCGGAGTGGCTGACTGAGCATGAGAGACAGGAGCTTCAGAAATACATCCGCGAGAAGTTGGGAATCATTACTGCAGCCTAAGAAGGGAAAGCATTCGTGTGAGTAAGAAAAACTATCATTCATCAGGAAAAATGAAAATATCGCAAACATTTCAGAAGTGGCTGACAGTCTGTGTTTTGGTTGCTTTTGTCATATCCGGAGTGTTGACGTTCTGGATACAGACAAGAATCTCTGATACAGACACGAACAGGCTGCTACGACTGAATATCGAGGATCTGAAAGCAGAGATTGAGAGAAAATCAGATGAGAATATGCTGCGGATTGCAAGGCTTGTAGTAGAGGATATAGAGACAAGCAGGCAGAATGACGGCGGATATCTGAGAATGATTGCGGATAAATATCATGTCTCTGAAATAAATCTGATTGGAACAGATGGTATTATTTACGCATCTACCTATCCTGATTTTATTGGATTTGATATGGCTTCGGGTGAGCAGTCAGCAGAATTTCTGGTATTGTTAAACGGTCAGAGTCAGTATGTGCAGCCCTATCAGCATACCTCCTATGACAGCAGTCTGTATCGAAAGTATGCCGGTGTTACTTCGAAGAGAGAAGGATTTATTCAGGTGGCATATGATGCGGAATATTTTCAGGAGGACTTGAAGGAACAACTTGAGGATGTATCTACGAACAGACATATTCGTAACAGTGGAGGCATTCTGATCTGTGATGAGGACTGGGACATAGTCAGTGGCGGCAACGGATACACAGGTAAGCTCATCGACAGACATCTAATCAATGCCGTGACGAACCACCCGGAGGAAAAGCCTTTTTCTGTACAGATCAACGGCAATGTGAATGCGGTGTGTATGTATATGACGACAGAGGGCTATTACATTATGGCAATCCTGCCGCAAAGTGAGGTGTCACTGTCCAGAAATGTATCGGTCTTAACGATTCTGATTATGGAAATTCTTCTTTTTGCAGTTGTATTTTTTATGATTTATAACCTGATCAATAAACTGGTGGTACAAAATATCAGAGACATTAACTATTCCCTGATGCAGATTACAGAGGGCAATCTGGATGAAAGGGTGGAAATCAGAACCAATGAAGAGTTTGATTCTCTGTCAAACGGTATCAATATGATGGTCGAGGCAATGAAATACTACATTGACGAGGCCGCCAGACGTTTGGAAAAGGAGCTGGAGACGGCAACAAAGATCCAGGCGAGTATGCTTCCTTCTATTACACCGGTATTTTCCGAACGCACCGAATTTAACATCTATGCTTCCATGACATCGGCTAAGGAGATCGGCGGAGATTTTTATGATTTCTTTTTTATAGATGAGGATCATCTGGCACTGGTCATCGCGGATGTGTCCGGTAAGGGAATACCGGCAGCACTCTTTATGGTAAAGTCCATGACACTGATCAGAAATACCGTACAGATCGGCGTAGAACCATATCAGGTTATGGAAAAGGTCAACAATCAGCTCTGTGAAGGAAATGAGGCCGGAATGTTTGTAACAGTATGGCTCGGTCTCTATGAAATCTCCACTGGAAAGCTGACCTATGCAAATGCGGGACATGAGTACCCGGCAGTGATGCATCAGGGCGGTGGCTATGAACTGATCTGTGAAAAACACAATCTGGCACTGGCATGTATGGAAAATATGAAATACCAGCAGTATGAGGTGCAGCTAAACAGTGGAGATAAACTGTTTTTGTATACAGATGGAGTACCGGAAGCTACGAACAGCGCAAATGAACTGTTTGGCAATGACCAGATGCTGGCGGCGCTGAATGAATGTCTCAAGGATGATCCGGTACAGACACTGCATAAGGTACACGATGCAGTCAACCGGTTTGTGGGGACAGCTCCACAGTTCGATGACCTGACGATGCTGGGGCTTGACATCAGTAAATAAAAGTATAATAATGAGAAAATAAATGTACAGTATGAAAGGAAGGTAAGTATCATGTTAGACATCAGATTTGAAAAAACAACCAATCCCAAACCACTTCCGACTGCGGACAATCCGCTTACATTCGGAACCATTTTCACGGATCATATGTTTGAGATGGACTATGAGACAGGGAAAGGTTGGCATGATCCACGAGTCATTCCTTATCAGCCGATCACTTTGGAGCCTTCTGCCATGGTATTTCACTATGGACAGGAAATGTTCGAAGGATTGAAGGCATATAAAGCAGATGACGGAAGAATCCTGTTATTCCGTCCGGATATGAATGCCAAGAGAACCAATAACACCAACAGAAGAATCTGTGTTCCGGAGATTCCGGAGGAGGATTTTGTACAGGCAGTCAAAGCAGTTGTAGCAACTGATAAGGCATGGATTCCGACAAAACCGGGCACATCACTCTATATCAGACCTTTTATCATTGCGACAGACCCGTTCCTTGGTGTCAGACCGTCAGATACCTATAAATTCATTATCATTCTCTCTCCTGTAGGAGCGTATTATCCGGAAGGACTGAATCCGGTCAAGATCTGGATTGAGGATGACTATGTAAGAGCAGTCAAGGGTGGTGTCGGTGAGGCTAAGACAGGTGCCAACTATGTAGCCAGCATGGCAGCTCAGATGAAGGCGCATGATGATGGATATTCACAGGTTTTGTGGCTCGACGGTGTAGAGAGAAAATACATCGAAGAGGTAGGCGCCATGAACATTTTCTTTAAAATCAACGGAACAGTCGTGACCCCTATGCTGAATGGTTCTATCCTGCCGGGTATCACACGTAACTCCTGTATAGAGCTGTGTAAATCATGGGGTATTCCGGTAGAGGAGAGAAGAATTTCCGTACAGGAGCTTTTTGAAGCAGCAGATAACGGATCTCTTGAGGAAGTATGGGGCAGCGGTACAGCAGCAGTGATCTCCCCTGTAGGACATCTTCGCTGGGAAGATAAGGTCGTTCAGATCAAGGACGGCGGAATCGGAGAATTAAGCCAGAAGCTTTACGATACTGTAACAGGTATCCAGTTAGGGAGAATAGAAGGCCCTAAAGGATGGGTAATCGAGGTATAGGTTTTGTCAAAACCTTGAAGTCAAAAGATAAGACAGGCGTCTAGTTAAAACAAGACGCCTGTCTTCTATTTGTACACCTTGCGGCGCACGTTTCTATGCAACTGTAATTCTACGGTTCCAGCGATTTTTTCTTAGATACTATGACGGTCTCGGTATAGCACTCAAAGATTGCATCGGTGGACTCCTCTGTCAGTTTTGGTGTCACCAGACTGACGATAGGTACCACTACCAGAGAGGAAAGCATCGCCATTGCTCCGGCCGTAATCGGTGAAGTAAAGCTGAACAGCATATTGGCAACTGTGATGCCGATGCCTATGATAAAGCTTGCCCAGACAGCCGCCTTGGTCGTCTTTTTCCAATACAGACCAAAGATGAAAGGTCCTAAAAAGGCTCCAGCCAGTGCACCCCATGAAATACCCATAAGCTGTGCAATAAATGTAGGCGGATTTAAAGCAATCGTAACAGACAACACAATAAAGAATGCAATAAATAATCTCATACAGCTCAGCTGCTTCTTTTCACTCATATCCTTAATGATGGTTCCCTTGATCATATCCAGTGTCAGTGTAGAACTGGAGGTCAGTACCAGCGAAGAAAGTGTTGACATGGATGCAGACAACACGAGAACCACTACGATGCCGACCAGTATATCAGGTAATGTAGACAGCATATGAGGCATCAAAGCATCGTAGATCATGCCTCCCGTCTCATTATGAACTGAGGGATCGTCAAATAGTCTGACAAAGCTTCCGAGGAAGTAGGATCCTCCGGCAACAATGACTGCAAATGCAGTTGATATGATGGTTCCGGTCTTGATAGACTCTTCATCCTTGATTGCATAGAATTTATGTACCATCTGTGGCAGTCCCCATGTACCCAGTGATGTCAGGATCACGACGCTCAGCAGATTGACCGGATCAGGTCCAAAAAAGGATGTAAATGCACCAGGCTGTCCGATCGTCGGTTCTATATCACTTTCAAACTGTGCCAGCTTGTTAATTGCCTCTATAAAACCACCCTGACCATTCAGCACTGCTGCAATGACTGCTACGATACCAATAATCATGATGATACCCTGAATAAAATCATTGATGGCGGTCGCCATATAGCCTCCAGCAATGACATAGACACCAGTCAGAAGTGCCATAACAATAATGCATACTTTATAAGGAACATCAAATGCCATGCTGAACAGTCTTGACAGACCATTGTAAACAGATGCGGTATATGGAATCAGGAATATAAATACAATGGTGGATGCAGCAATTTTCAATGAATGGCTCTCAAATCGCTTTCCGAAAAACTCCGGCATTGTTGCAGAGGAAAGATGATTTGTCATGACTCTTGTTCTTCTGCCAAGCACGATCCATGCGAGCAGACTTCCAATCAATGCATTGCCGATACCAATCCAAGTAGCGGACATCCCGTATTTCCATCCAAACTGTCCTGCATAGCCTACAAATACGACTGATGAAAAGTAGGATGTTCCAAATGCAAATGCTGTCAGCCACGGCCCAACCGTGCGCCCACCAAGTACAAAATCACTGACATTGGTTGCATGCCTTCTGGAATAAAAGCCTACTCCGATCATAATGCCAAAGAATACAATGAGTAAAATAAGTTTCAGTATCATGGTAAATTTCCCTCTCTCAAATTCTTTTTCTGATTATATAATTCATTACTTAAACGCTTTAACGCGTTGATGCGCAACGCATTAAAGCAATGGTAACAGATGTAATAGGAGATGTCAAGAAAAAAGTGTTCAGTACGCTTTGTTAATGACAAATCACAGTGGATAATGTTATGATATGCACAGAAATGAATACAAAGGATGACTGCAATGAACAGGACATTTGTGAGAGAAAAAACATTTGCACGTGACAAGTTTTTAGGAAATATGAAAATAGCAGTGCTGTCAATGATTGTGACCTATGTGACATCCCTGCTGGACTTCTTTTTGGTGGGACAGGTAATTGGTGAGAAGGCACTGCAGGCCTTTGCACTGTTGAATCCGTACCTGTCTATCATATTCTTTGTATCCTGTCTGATCTCAGCAGGTACATCTGTCATGTTAGCGTTTGAGGTGGGAAAAGGCAGCCGTGAGAACGGTAATCGTTATTTCTCTCAGGGTGTCCTGCTGACTGTTGGGACGGGTCTGCTGCTGGGACTGCTCCTGTTTTTGTGCAAGGATCTGATTCTCGGAAATAAACAGGTTCCGGTTGAGATCATGCAGATGATGAATGACTACTATCTGTTTATCTGCTTACTTCCTATATGGCATATGGTGGGTGAACTGCTCTTTTCTACGATCTGGAATGCTGGTGGGGATCGATACTGCGGGATTTCCATGATTGTAAAGCTTTTTGTCAATATTGTGGCATCTGTCGTACTGATGAAGTACATCGGTATCGGAGGTACCGGACTTGGTACTGTTCTGGGGTGTATGGCCGGTATCGTAGTCCTGCTTTTTTACTTTCGATCGCCAGATAATGTATTTCATTGGCATTGGAGTTTTCGCCGGAAGTCTATTTATAAAATGATGCGTTACGGAACACGGGACGCAATGCCTTATCTGTATACGGCAGCGCTGCAGTTTTTTATGAATCTGTATCTGCTGCGATACTTTGGTAGTGATTCCATCCTGATCTTCTGTGTAATCATGAATATAGAAAATCTGTATCTGACAGTATTCAATGCACCCTCCAGTGCGGTATCCGTGCTGTTAACCGTGTTTGTTGGAGAAGGAAACAGGCACGGGGTCCTGAAATCCATGAAAACAGCTGAGAGAATGGCAACATTGGAGGGACTGCTGACAATCTTTCTGTTACTGGTTTTTGCAAGATGGATTCCTTCATTTTTTGGAATCAATGAAATAACGGATATTGATGCGACTGTATCAGCCATTCGCTTATTTGCATTAGGAGCACTGGTATATCCGTATACCATGTTGTATACGACCTATTATCTTGCCATTCAGAGAGTTTACCTGTCTATGAGAATGATGACGATGCAGATCCTGATCATGCCTGTGGCATTCGGAGTGTTACTCTCGAGGCTGTTCGGACTGAATGGCGTATGGTTGGGTTTGTCGTTGGGCAGTATCGTTACGTTTATTCTTGATGCCCTGATCATCAAATATCGTCATCATGATAAATCCTTTCCACATTTATTGAATCTGGATAAGCTGAACCATCAGTTGTCTTATGATGTGCCGATCAGTCAGGAGGGCGTGATGTCTCTGGTCGATCATGTAGAAGCAGATCTGAAGAGAAGGGGAGTGGATCCGAAGAAGATCTATCGCATCATGCTGATGATAGAGGAAACAGAAATGCTGGTGGTAGAGCGTAATCAAGGACGGGATGGAATCATTCAGTGTGATATCTTTCTGGAAGATCCGATCCGTCTGATCCTGCGTGACAGCGGACCCTACAGTGATGTGACCGATCAGGACAGCGTCGCAGAATCTTTCCGTGCTTATTCAGCCACAATGATCGGTGGAAGCTATGGTGCAGGAAAGTATGTCATAGCATGGGGAAATAATCGAACGGTATGTAAATTCTAAGGTATCAGTGCACTCCGACACGGACAGATGGATTTCCGATATTGTGACAGGAGAGGATGCGCTTGAGGCAGCAACAGCACTGTTGAGAAACTAGAATGAAACTAAGAGATCACGGCTGACACTGCTTTTCATATTTTAAACGATGGAGGAATGAACATGGGATTGATTGAATTACTATTACTGGCGGTGGGTTTGTCAATGGATGCGTTTGCCGTTTCAGTGTGCAAGGGACTTGCAATGAAGAAGATCAACTTTAGGAGCTGTGCAATCTGTGGAATCTGGTTTGGTGGATTTCAGGCACTGATGCCAATGATTGGTTATATACTTGGCTCGAGATTTGAAACATACATTGAAGCAGTTGCTCCGTGGATTGCTTTTTTTCTGCTGGTGCTCATCGGGGGCAATATGATCAGGGAATCACTTTCCAAGGAAGAGGAATGTGCCAAGGCTGACCTGGATGTGAAGACGATGTTCTTAATGGCTGTAGCCACCAGTATTGATGCACTGGCGGTCGGTATCACATTTGCCTGTGTACCGGTCAGAATACTTGCAGCCAATGCATGGATGAATACTATCATTGCTGTTATCATCATTGGTATTGTAACATTCATTCTGTCCTGCATCGGTGTGAAGGTCGGCAATGTATTCGGTACGAAGTATAAGGCAAGAGCGGAGTGTGCCGGTGGACTGATTCTGATTCTGATTGGACTGAAAATACTGCTTGAGCATTTTGGGCTATTTTGATAGGATGTCCGTTTTTTACTGTAATACAAAAGAAATATGCGATATAATGATTTGAAAAGGTACTACTGCGAAGGAGAAAGTTTATGAACTGGGAACCGTGGACCGGATGCTATCAAGCAAGTACGGGATGTGAGAATTGTTATTTTTATGGCCCGCATGCGAAACGTTATGGGCAAAATACTGTACAAAAAACAGATAAATTCGATTGGCCAATCAGAAAAAAGGCAAATGGTGAATATAACATCAAGGGAGACAAGATTCTGCCGACCTGCTTTGCAACTGATTTCTTTCTGCCCGAGGCGGACGAATGGCGTAAAGAGGTCTGGGCTATCATCAGAGAGAGAACGGACATTGACTTTTTGATTCTGACAAAGCGCATTGACAGATTCGAGGTATCTCTTCCAGAGGATTGGGGCGAAGGATATGATAATGTCAATATCGGTTGTACCTGTGAAAACCAGAAAATGGCTGATTACAGACTTCCGTTGTTCTTATCTTATCCGATCAAACGTCGATTTATTGCATGTGCCCCTTTATTAGAGGAAATAGATCTGACACCGTATCTTCATGGAGTAGACCATGTTTCGGTAGGTGGCGAAACAGGCCGGGATGCACGTGAATGTGATTATAATTGGATATTATCAATTCGCGAACAGTGCATACAGGCCGATAAAACATTCTGGTTCAAGAATACAGGCTCGTATTTCAGGCATGATGGTATCGTGGAAAAAATTAATCCCTATCAGCAAAATAACAGGGCAAAGGAACTGGATATCAGTATTTTAAATGGGAAACGATTCTTTTAAACAGAAGGAAAATAATTATGGAATATACGATTAGAGAAATGAAAGAACAAGAGTATGGTCTTCTGGAAGACTTTCTATATGAGGCAATCTTCCTGCCGGAAGGCGTGACGCCACCGCCCAGATCAATTCTGGAGCAGCCAGAGCTGCAGATTTATCTGGCTGATTTCGGGGGTCAGAAGGATGATATCGGAATGGTTGCCGAGACAGGAGGAAAGGTCGTCGGAGCCGTTTGGGTTCGCATTATGAATGATTATGGACATGTAGATGACTATACGCCGTCATTTGCAATATCCCTTTATAAAGAATACCGAGGTGCAGGCATCGGAACTGTGATGATGCAGGACATGCTGAGAGAACTTCGAAAAAGAGGTTACTCGCAGGCGTCTCTGGCTGTACAAAAGGCAAATTATGCGGTCAGGATGTATCAAAAGGTCGGATTTGAGATTGTAGATGAGAA
>CAYRJT010000045.1:0-11865 GCA_964424675.1 uncultured Lachnospiraceae bacterium | reverse complement strand
CACATCACTCACTGGCAGACGGCAGCGGCGGCATGTATGTACTGCAGACGATTACCGCAGAATACCTGAAGCTGCTCGGTCACGAGATCAGCACAGGTGGTTATGTATTGGATATCCATGAGCTTCCTGCTGCTGAGGAGCTGGAGGACGCCTATATCCGCTATGCCAATTCCAAGGTTCACCGCGGCAGAAGTCAGGAACGTGCCTATCGCGTCCATGGTACTGTGGAGCCTTTTTATACTCTCAACATCATTTGTGGTGTTATGTCAACCGCACAGGTGATCAAGACTGCAAAATCCTATGGAGCATCTATTACAGAGTACTTAAACGCTGTACTGCTATACTCACTGATGCTGAAGCAGAAGTCTGAGCATCCCTTCCGGGAACGTCCGGTCAAGATAGCCATGCCGGTCAATCTGCGCCGCTTCTTTCCGTCCATTACCCTCAGAAACTTTATTTCCATGATTTATCCCTCGATTGATCCCCGTCTGGGTGAATACACCTTTGAGGAAATCCTGCTGCAGGTGCATCACTATATGCGGTACTATATCAATGATAAATTTCTGAACGGTGACATCACGACAAACCTTGCGACCCAGACCAATCCCGTTTCCCGGATCATACCGCTGTTTCTGAAGGATTTCATCATCAAGACCTTCTACACCCGTGTACAGGACCGCCAGTCATCCGCTGGTCTGACCAATATGGGCGTGATCAAGGTGCCTCCCGAGATGGAGCCCTACGTAGAACGGTTCGATATCTATATGGGACAGCCCTTTTCGGCAAGAACCAACTGCGCCATCGTCAGCTATCAGGATATCCTGACCATTAACTTTGCCAGCAGCATCGTTGAAAGTGATGTGGAGGAGTACTTCTTCCGCAAGCTGGTACAGGACGGAATCCACGTGAAAATAGAATCAAATAAACATATGGAGGACAAATAATATGTCATACTGTGTACATTGTGGAGTAGAGCTGGATCAGACAGCCACACGCTGCGCTCTCTGCAACACTCCGGTCATCGATCTGTCATCTGTCAGGGATGAGAATGCAAAACCACCCTTTTCTACAACAAAAGGACAGGTAGAGCGTGTCAAACGTACTGACCTCGCCATTCTGTCCTCTGTTGTTCTTGCTTCCACTGCCATTGCATGTGCACTCCTGAATCTTCTCGTATTTAAGGGGAGCTTCTGGTCCTTCTATATCATAGGAGCCTGTCTGCTGCTCTGGGTATTTTCGATCCCATTATGCATCTATACACGACTGCCGGTTTATCTGTCCATACTGTTTGACGGCGTAGCAGTAGCCCTGTATCTTGGTATCATTGCCTATGAATACTCTGGTTTCGCCTGGTACACAGGCCTCGGAATCCCAATTACCTGCATGGTAACACTGCTCGTGCTGTTGTTTACTTTCCTGCACCGGTTCTTTCAGACCTCCATCCTCTCTACTGCGATTTATCTCTTTGCTGAGGTGGCTGTCTTCTGTGTTGGACTGGAAATGCTGCTCCGTAACTATTTTGACGGGGTCATCCGCATCACATGGGCCTCTGTTGTCCTGGTTGCCTGTGCCATCATCATCATAGCACTCCTGACCATCATCACACGTTCACGTCTGAGAGAGGCTGTCAGAAGGAGAATGCATCTGTAACTCCGATGATGAATCCGTCTTCTTCATAATATACAAAATCGTACGCTTTGCTTTGTTCCCTTGCTTCCCCGGTGAATATGTAGAGCGTATTTTGATTGGGATGCTTCATAAAATCCTCCGCTACCTCCTCAACCGGATAGGTCAGAGCACGCGCAAAGTAAAAATCATTGATCGTGATGCCGTGCTCCGAGGCAAAGTCGGCAAAGGAATACAGCTGTTCCTGATTCATATGATCCTTATCTGCAAAAACAATATGCCTGATCTTCTTTTCCGCCACAGCCTTTTCCCAAAACGGACTCTCTAATTCACTACTGTAGATCTGTACCGGAGCAAACTCATTGTGCTTGTTCCATAGCTGTTCATGCAGGTCGGCAATCTGAAAAGTGAAACTGATGCCCAGTATCAGCGTCACAACCGCTGCTGTTGATTTCAGTCCCCTCTTTGGAAATGTCGGATATTTCTGATCCAGATAGGCCACTCCACGCGCTCCTGTCACAATCAGAAAGAGCATCAGCAGATAAACTGCCGGCCAGACCAGACGACCGGATGCACGAAATACTGCCCATAATTCCTCGACCGCATGAGAGATCGGGATCTGATACAGCAGCTTCGAGCCAAAGGAGACCTCCTGAGAAGCCGCCATTGCGATTGAAAGCAGACCCATCAGGATACAGATGCCGACATGGATATGTTCTCTGCCAAACCGTCTGAGATGCTCCCTGTGATAGAGCTGCTCAGAAAAGAAGTACTGCAGCATTGCTAAAAGTGTGAACACAAACAAAATACAAAAGCCAAAACCCAGATAGGCAAAGCCTTCATACTGCCCATCTGCGTAGTTCTTCATCTGTGGAAAGAAAAATGACCATTCCTGCGTATTCCAAAACCCTGCAAGATTAAAGCTATAATAGCCAAGTCCCGGTGCTCCGTCATCCATGCCGGAAAAAAATCCGCCCAGCCACCATACCACAAATACCGCACATGCTGCATATGCTGCTACAGGTGCCAGTGCACGCAGGAGCTTCCGATGCTTCCAAAAATCAATGCATACAAATCCGAATAAAATCACTCCGCACATCGGGACAAAATAAATATGAACAGAAGCACACAGCGCCCCCATCAGTCCCCACACTCCGGCCGTTCTGCCGGATGACTCAGACCACTCATCATGATATAGAAACAGAACCAGTGCCAGCAGGATCAGCCACTGCCCGCCGAGAGATGTATGCCAGTACATTCGGCGCAGCAGGATCGGCGCAAACACAAAAAACAGACTGCCGATTATGACATGGATATCTCTTTCCAGATATCTACGCAAGAGCAAGGATGCCAGATAGCCCTGCAGGATAAAGCACAACAGTCCCCAGAGTCCAAAGTATTGAAATGATTTGGGTAATATACCCGATAATAGCTTGAAGAAAACCGCGAACAGCGGTATAGAATCCGTAAAGATCACTGACTCACTGTACGGATAAGCAATGTTGTTCATCATACCGATGTACCATTGCCATGGTGCACACCGAAAGAATTTCCAACCTAAATAGTGCTGTGAAAGATCTCCCCCACACAGCAGCCAGTCGGTATATGTTACATTCAGGATATTAGTTCCGTAGATCAAAATAAAGGAGAGCGCACTGAGAAGCATCACGCTATACGAAACCCTATGCTTTTTAAAATACTGCATCTGCTATATCCTCACTGTGTTTTTCGTTTCGGCTCATATCGCGAACCTGCATTGGCGTTCATCTGTTTTCTTGCCAGATTGATGCGCTCCTTCAGGCTGATATACTTGTCGATCTCATAAGAACGCAGCAGCAGCTCACAGCCACAGACATACTTGCCGCCGTCTACCTCTGTGACTCTGCAGACAGTTCCCTGCAGACCGATATTAACGTTATTGAACCGGTCAATCCTGTCATTGATCGTCGTATTGCATTTCATGCCGATTTCCAGCTTCTCCGGCGGCAGTACATCCCGTGTCAGCACGATGCCAAAACCCGTAGAACTGATATCCTTCAGGATAGCACGATATTGTTTGGAAACATCTTCAAGTGTCAGACTCGTGTTGTGTCCCAAAAAACATCTGAATGCGCTTCGACGGTTATATTCGATACCGATACCGTCCACTTTGATACGATAGATCTTCTGCTGATTATCCCCTTTGCACGGAATGATCTTTGCTCCGCGGAACAGAATCGGTTTCTCACCCGGAACCTCTACCAGCACACGTGCCTCTACCGTATCAAAAGTCAGTATCTTCCCCTCATGTTCTATGATACTTGTATAAATAATATTATGATTTTCTTCTTTTCTGATCACAGAAGTCACAAACTGGATCTCATCCACCTGATTGCGTGCTTCTACAATGATCTCCTGTCCTATCTCTACATCCTTGATATCCATATATATGCCCCCGCACATTTTTATTTCCCATAAAATAGATATATCATAAAATCTACTGCATGTCCATAGATATCAGCATTTCAAACATATACGGGTCAGTGATGGAACAGTCTGATGCCTGTGCATGCCATAGCGATATTGTGTTTATCACAGCAATCAATCACAAGGCTGTCACGTACCGATCCACCCGGCTGTGCAATATATCTGACACCGCTTTTATAGGCTCTCTCAATATTATCTGCAAACGGAAAAAATGCATCTGATCCAAGCGTGACATCTGTATTGCCATCCAGCCATGCTCGCTTTTCTTCACTTGTGAACACAGGCGGCTTTTCCTTGAAGCGCTGCTGCCATTCTCCCTCACGCAGTACGTCCTCGTACTCATCACCGATATAGAGGTCAATCGCATTGTCCCTCTCCGGCCGTCCCAGATCATCCAGAAACGGCAGGTTCAGTACCTGAGGCGCCTGACGCAGATACCAGTTGTCAGCCTTCTGTCCTGCCAGTCTCGTGCAGTGGATTCGTGACTGCTGGCCTGCTCCGATACCAATTGCCTGTCCGCCCTTGACATAGCATACAGAATTTGATTGTGTATACTTGAGCGTAATCAGCGCAATCTTCATATCGTTCAATGCAGATTCAGGAATGTTCTGATTCTTTGTTACAATATTGGATAGCAGATCTTTGTTAATATCCAGTTCGTTTCTCCCCTGTTCAAATGTGATCCCGTATACCTGCTTTCTTTCGATTGGTGCCGGTACATAGGTCTCATCAATCTGAATGATATTATAGTTGCCCTTCTTCTTTTCCTTGAGAAGAGCCAGTGCCTCCTCCTCATAGCCCGGTGCAATAATGCCGTCAGACACCTCTCTTTTAATCAGTCTGGCTATATCCACATCACACACATCTGACAGTGCGATAAAGTCACCAAATGAGGACATTCTGTCTACCCCTCTGGCTCTCGCATAAGCACTTGCAAGCGGTGACAGTTCACCCAGATCATCCACCCAGTAAATCTTCGCTAGAGTCTCTGTAAGGGGTATTCCGACTGCTGCTCCTGCAGGTGATACATGCTTAAATGAAGTCGCTGCAGGCAGTCCTGTTGCTGCCTTCAGTTCCTTTACCAGCTGCCATCCGTTAAAGGCATCCAGAAAATTAATATATCCCGGTTTTCCGTTTAATACCGTCACAGGCAGGTCACTGCCATCCTCCATATAGATCCTGGATGGCTTCTGATTCGGGTTACACCCGTATTTTAACTGCATTTCATTCATGAACTGATCCTCCGTATTTTTATTGATTCTTATTCTTAATTCTGGTTTCATATTCTCCTGTTGCAATATCAATGAATCTGACAAACAGAGATACCTTATTGTCCATATTCAGACTGTCCCAGATCATATTGGTATAGGCATCGATTTCATCGTATACACTGACCAGCTTTGGCTCGCCCTCAAAGCTCGGCAGGGGAGCACCGTCATGCATATAGGTATGGATAAAATGTCCCTCCCCGGCTGTCGGATTCTCGTAAGCAAATGTATATCTGTTGCAGGCATCCGGACTGCCGTTGCTGCTCTTCAGGATAGACATGGCATAATCATATTTTCCTTCATCTACAGTCAGGATACCGGAGATACGCGGCGTATAATTGGGTCCATCCGGCTCAAATTCACGGCATCTGAGTGACTGTTCAAATGTCAGTTTACAGTCCATGCCATCATAGATCGTATCAGTCTGATCTCCGTTGGTAACGATGGTTCTGCATCCGAGCACTCTGACCGGTGCATAGATGATCAGACTCGGATCCTCCAGCTTGGATGGATCAAATGCCTGTGTCCTGATTCCCTGTCCGTCCTCTACAAAGATACGGTTTCTGCTGTTTGTACTCCTCCCCATGATAAAGTATGCAGTGACAGCTTTTTTCCCGTCTGCTGATTTGCCGATCACGATCCCTCTGCCGGGATAGGCATTTTCCTTCAGTTCCTGTTCCAGTGATAGTAATTCCATACTCATTCCTCCCTATAATCTGCGCTATCGGTTTCCTGATGGTACTAAAAAACCGTCCGGGCGCACTCTGATCATGCTGCCCAGACGGTCGGCTGTTATAATCCATTGTAATTTTTCGCTGCATCAAAGTCCTGATTCAGCTGCTCTGACGGTGCCGGAGTCAGCAGTGATACGGCAATGATCACGATACAGGAAACGATGAATGCCGGAAGCAGTTCATAGATGCCCCATACTCCTCCCATAGGCTTCAGGCAGAGTTTCCAGACAAATACCATAATGCCGCCGGACAGCATACCTGCAATGGCACCTGTACGATTGATTCTCTTCCAGAATAATGAGAACAGAAGTACCGGACCAAATGTAGCTCCAAATCCTGCCCATGCAAAGGATACGATCTTGAAGATGACGCTGTTCTCATCCATGGCAATCAGTACACCGATGATACAGATCACCACCAGCGTCAGCTTGGACATATTCATGACCTGCTTGTCCGTAGCATCCTTCTTGGCGATTCCCTGATAGATATTCTTGGATAATGCCGAAGCGGCAATCAGCAGATAGGAATCAGAAGAACTGATCGTAGCTGCCAGGATACCTGCCATGATCACACCTGCCACAAGCGGCGGTAATAAGCTGGTTCCCAATACAATAAATACATTTTCTGCATCACTTGCCGTCTGCAGAGCTGTCGGGTAAAGTGCACGGCCGACAATACCGATAAATACGCCTGCTGCCAGTGAGATAACGACCCATACAGCAGCAATCCTGCGTGACTTCTTTAGTTCTTCTGGCTTTCTGATTGCCATGAAACGCAGTAATACCTGTGGCATACCAAAATAGCCAAGTCCCCATGCCATCGTAGATAATACAGTTAAAAAGCCATATGTACCTGCTGCTCCGAATAGCGGCTGGTTCCCGTTTACCTGCTGTACTCCATCTACGACCTCAGGAGATGCGATTCCGAAAAACTCCAGATAACCCGGAATACTTTTTGCATTTTCAATGACAGTACCAAGTCCGCCTGCTGCGCTGACGCCGCAGATCAGAACCGTACACAGGGCAAGGATCATAACAATGGCCTGCATAAAGTCAGATGCACTCTCTGCAAGGAAGCCGCCAAGATATGTATAAATCAATACAAAAACAGCACCTGCAATCATCATATAGATATATTTCACACCAAACAATGTGCTGAACAGTTTTCCGCATGTTACAAAACAGCTCGATGCATAAACGGTAAAGAATACCAGAATAAAAATAGATGAAATCATCATCAAGACTTTTTTATTCTCTCTGAAACGATTGCTGAAAAAGTCCGGCAGTGTAATGGCATTATCAGCTACAACAGAATATCCTCTTAATCTCTTCGCTACGATCAGCCAGTTCAGATAGGTACCGATTGCAAGACCGACTGCTGTCCAGAATGCATCTGCCAGCCCGCACCAGTAAGCAACTCCCGGCAGTCCCATCAGCAGCCATCCGCTCATATCAGATGCCTCTGCACTGAAAGCCGCTACCCACGGTCCCAGCGAACGTCCGCCAAGGAAAAACTCCTCACTGTTCTGATTGGAACGCTTCATAAAAAAAAGACCGATTCCAATGACGATTACCATATAACAAAGCATGGCAATCAAAACCTGTACTGTATCAAAATTCATTTCCAGTTCCCTCCTCAAAGTCACAAATTAGCATTATTATAACAGAATCAACGGTGATATGCAATTTCTACTGTGCAAAAAATAAGAAAAAACAGAGAAGTGAAGCATTGTTCGATGCTCCACTTCTCCAAAACTACAATACGATCATTCATTGAACCGCCGGAGGGGCGGCTGCCTGATTAGTTTGCTCTCTTCTTACGTGCCATAACCACACTCTGTACTACAAGAAACAGACAGAGCATAGCAGCGATCGTGATACCGGTCCACCATGCCTGATCGAGTCCGGCAGAGGATACGATATTCTGGATTGTGCTGAGTGACAGCACTCCGAAAAATGTACCTATGATATTGCCCACACCACCTGTCAGCATCGTACCGCCTATGATAGAGGATGCGATTGCATTCATTTCTGCTCCGCTCGCATGTGATGCAGAACCGGATCCGACATGCATAAAGTAGACAAATCCACCGATGCCTGCCAGTATTCCACAGAGCAGATAGGATAGAAATTTTGTTCTTTTTACGTTGATACCCAGCATCAATGCACTTTGATTGTTACCACCGACTGCATAGAAGCCACGTCCGAGCTTTGTCCATCTGAGGACACAGAACAGTATGATGACGACTAAAACAGCAACAAGCACGCCAATCTCAACATAAGCATTTACATACTTGCCCAGCTTATTGACAGAGCCGAGACCCGGTATGATGATACGTGTCTCCTTCAGAGCTACAAATGCCTGATTCTCTACATTGAACGGGTTTGTATTGACAATGGTCGTCATACCACGTGCAAAGAACATACCGGCCAGTGTGACAATAAACGGCTGTATATCCAGATAAGCGATTAGAAATCCCTGTACCAGTCCGAATGCCACTCCGATTGCCAGAGCGATCAGCATCGCTGTGAACGGATTGCCGTTATGGTAATCCAGATAGACTGCACAGCACATACTGACCAGTGCCGTCACGCCGCCGACTGAAATATCAATTCCACCTGTAATCATAACAAGACTCATACCACAGGACAAGATGATCAGTGCAGCATTGGCATTTAAAATATTAAAGAAGGTCTGTGGTTTCAAAAATCCTTTTCCCTGAATCAGGATGGCACCGATATACATCACAAAGAAAACAACAATTGTGATTGTCAGCAACAGATTGGTATCTGTAATGTTTCTTGTTTTCTTCGACATGTTATGCAGCCTCCTTTACACGTACTTTTAACTTTAATTTCTTCCAGAAATCTGATATGCCGTTTCTGACAACCGGTGCACTGATGACTACGAGGAAGATAACAACGACTGCCTTATAAGCCGAGAGTGCATCTGAGGATACATTCATCTTATAAAGGGTCGTCGTCAGGAACTGGATCACATATGCTCCCAGTATAGAGGCTGTCATATTGAACTTACCACCATTCAGAGGATTTCCTCCGAGTGCGACCGCCAGAATCGCATCCATCTCTATATCCTTGGCTATAACAGAATAGTTAATGGAAGACAGACGGCTGACCTTGATCAAAGCAGCCACTGCGACACACAGACCAAGAATCACAAATGTCAGAAACTTGATAAAAGCAGGATTCAGGCCATTCAGTCTGGAGGAGTTCTCATTGATACCGACTGCCTGTGTATACAGTCCCAGATTTGTAAAACGTAAAATAAGCGTCATCACGAGCACACATGCAAGTGCAATGAAAAATGGGGTCGGAATCGGAATGCCCGGGATGAAGCCTCCGAAATAGCTAAAGGATGGCTCACTAATGATCGGTAGTTCATTATTATTGATCCATGCTGCGATAGAACGTCCTGCGGTAAACAGAATCAGAGTCGCTACCATCGGCTGGATCTTGAAATATGCAACCAATGTCCCGTTAAATGCTCCGAACAGCATCGCTACTACACAGCTGACCAGAAATGCTACGATGATCGGTGCCTGCAGTGTCTCCGGTCTGGAGTTCGTACCACAAAGGACTCTCAAAACCACACTTCCGCTGATGGCAATGGCTGCGCCTACGCTGATGTCCTGTCCACCGGATGCCGCTGTGACCAGTGTCATTCCAATTGCAAGAATCGCAAGCTCAGAACCATAATCCAGAATCGTCATCAGATAACCGGATAATACAGGATCTCCTGCACTGTTGAAGCCATATGTGATTTTATAAAATGATGGGTCGGCGATCAGATTAAAGATTGCTAACAGCAATAATGCTGCTATCGGAATAAAAATCTGCCGTCCAAATAATTTTCCAAAATAATCGGATACTTTTGTTTTTCCTGTTTTTTGTGCCTGCATTATGCTTTCTCACCTCCGGCTATGGTACTCATGATCATATTCTGGGTCAGTTCTTCGCCAGAAAGTTCTCCTACGACCTTGCGATCTCTCATAACGATCAGTCTGGAGCAGGTACGCAGCATTTCATCTGTTTCAGATGAGATAAATGTAATGCTCATACCCTCTGATGCCAGCTTTAATACCAGCTTCTGTATATCAACCTTTGTTCCGACATCTATACCACGTGTCGGCTCATCCAGGATCAGATATTCAGGATGTGTCAGCAGCCAGCGAGCCAGGATAACCTTCTGCTGGTTACCTCCTGATAATGACTTGATCGGAGTATCCGCTGATGCTGTCTTAATGCCCAGCAGCTTGATATATTCATCTGCAAACTGATTTGCTTCCGCCTTGGTAAAGGGTTTGAAAAATCCTTTCATGACCTGTAATGCCAATATGATGTTATCACGCACGGAAAGATCTCCTACGATACCGTCTCTCTTACGATCCTCCGGCAGATATCCGATACCGCTCTTCATGGCATCAATCGGCTTTGTGATCTTGACATGGCTGCCATTCTTCTTGACTGTACCGCCAAGGATTCTGTCTGCACCGAATATGGCACGCACACATTCACTACGTCCGGATCCCAGAAGACCGGTAAAGCCATTGACCTCTCCCTTATGGATATTGAAATTAAATGGTTTGATGCCTGCGTTGCTGTATAACTGCTCCGTTTCAAAAACAGGTACGGATTTGTCATCTTTGTTGTAGACTTTCTGCTCACCCTGTACATCTGACAGATTATCCAGATCCTTGCCAAGCATCTTGGAAACCAACTGCACACGAGGGAGATCCTTGATTTCATATTCTCCTACCAGTTTTCCGTCTCGAAGGACTGTGATCTTATCGCATACTTCGTATACCTGATCCAGGAAGTGTGTTACAAAGATAATACCAACGCCTCTCTCTTTCAGATTACGCATCAGCTTGAACAGCTTTTCTACCTCCTGCTCATCCAATGAGGATGTCGGTTCATCCAGAATCAGTACCTTACAGTCCATATCTACAGCACGTGCGATTGCTACCATCTGCTGAACAGCGATGGAACAGCTGGCTAACTGCTGTGTCGGCTGTGCCTGAATATCCAATGATTCCAGAATCTTGCCTGCATCTTCGTTCATTTTTTTCCAGTTCTGATAGATATTTTTGCTGCGTCCTATGTACATATTCTCTGCCACTGACAGATTCGGACATAATGTAATTTCCTGATATACGGTACTAATCCCCAGATTCTGTGCATCCTGAGGAGATCTGATTGCAACTGCCTTATCGATTCCCTTGAGATAGATCTGGCCTTCATCTTTTCCGTAGACACCTGTCAGCACC
Organism: uncultured Lachnospiraceae bacterium; assembly: GCA_964424675.1. Taxonomy (GTDB): domain Bacteria; phylum Bacillota; class Clostridia; order Lachnospirales; family Lachnospiraceae; genus JAAYYM01. The sequence goes on along the minus strand of CAYRJT010000045.1, from coordinate 484 downwards.
TTGATCAGTGTGGATTTACCTGCACCATTTTCACCCATCAGTGCATGAATCTCACTCTCACACAGCGTAAAGTCCACTCCCTGCAGAGCTAGTACACCTGGAAAGCTCTTGCATATATTCTTCATTTCTAATATGGCTTTGTCTCTCACGAGTGGGTTCGCCTCCTTCTTTGATTTATGATTAAAATCGCGGCGCAAGTATTCAGATGTTCATTACATTGCGCCGCGCTTTTATTACTCTTTAAATGACCAGAGCTTGATTATGAATTAGATGCCGTAGCTGTCAACATCATCCTGTGTGATGGTTGAAGCGTCAAAGCCCTTCTCGTCCATGATAACGGTCTTCTCTGCGATTGTTCCGCCGCTCTCAAGAGTCTTGATGATCTCATCGATGTATGATGACTGGAACGGGTTGCACTGTCCGTCATAGTTCCAGTTCTGAGCCAGTAATTCTTCAAGTGCCCACTTGTTGCAGTCAAAGCCCA
>CAYRJT010000044.1:0-11946 GCA_964424675.1 uncultured Lachnospiraceae bacterium | reverse complement strand
GATTGAGAATGATCTGACGAATCTGTGGTCATTATTTGATTTTTTGAATAAGGGACTGCTTGGCTCGTCAGTGGAGTTTCGCACGTTTTGTAAGAACCTGGAGGCACATCCGGAGCGGTATGCAAAGCTGAAAATGATGATAGCCCCATTTATGCTGCGCAGGCTGAAAACGGATAAGAGAATCATTGCAGACCTTCCGGATAAGATTGAAACAATTGACTATGTGGGTCTTTCTAAGAAGCAAACTGTTTTGTACAGACAGGTGGTTTCTGACATGGAACGTAAAATCAATGAGATAGAAGGCATAGAGCGCAGAGGTGTGATTTTGGCTACTATTATGAAGCTAAAGCAGGTGTGTAATCATCCGGATCAGTTACTGGGACAGGATGTGTATGAAGCAGCGGATAGTGGGAAGTTTGCAATGCTAAAAGAACTCTGTGAGACAATCTTTGAAAAGAGAGAGCGTGTATTGATCTTCACACAATTTCGGGAGATTACAGAGTATTTAGCAGCTTTTCTTGAGTCTATATCGGGTAGAAAGGGCTATGTATTACACGGAGGAACTTCTGTTAAAAAGCGAACGGAGATTGTGGAATCATTTCAGGGAGATAAATATATCCCATTTATCGTTCTGTCAGTGAAGGCGGGTGGAACGGGTCTCAACCTGACAAAGGCAAATCATGTCATTCATTTTGACAGGTGGTGGAATCCGGCTGTTGAGAATCAGGCGACTGACCGCGCATTTCGCATCGGCCAGTCGAAGGATGTGATGGTACACAAGCTGGTATGTGAGGGAACCATTGAGGAGAAGATCGATCTGATGATCAATTCAAAGAAGGAGCTTGCTGAGAACGTGATTGGATCTGGAGCGGAGAAGTGGATCACCGAAATGAGCGATCAGGAACTGCTGTCGCTTATGAGATTGGAGTAAAGTCGAATGAGAAGCTATTGGGACACAGATGTGTATTACAGTCAGCCAAGTGAGGCTGAATTAAATGCGAGATCGGCAGCAAGTGTACGTAAGGAACAAAATAAGGGCAAGGTTCTGGAGCCTGTGGTTGTTACAGGAAGATCGATTACGAAAAACTGGTGGGGAAATGCATGGTGTGAGAATCTGGAGCAGTATGCGGACTTTGAGAGCCGTCTGTCGAGGGGAAAGCGTTACGTCAGAACCGGTGCTGTGATTGATTTGAAGATACAGAAGGGGAAAATCCTTGCGAGGGTACAGGGCACCAGAAAAGCTCCCTACAAGATCGAAATACGAATCAGTCCGGTTTCAGAAGAAAAGTGTCAGGAAATCCTGCAGAAATGTGGTCAAAGAATTGAAAATATGGAGGAACTGTTGTCGGGAAACTTTCCTCTGCAGATGCAGGAGTTGTTTATAGGTCAGTCAGGACTGTTTCCGACACCGAAGGAAATCAGCTTTAACTGCAGCTGTCCTGATTGGGCATTGATGTGTAAGCATGTTGCGGCGACCCTGTATGGTGTAGGGGTCAGGCTGGATATGGAACCGCTGTTATTTTTTGAATTACGCGGAATAGATCCGGGACATTTTGTGGATGTTGCGATTGCAAATAAGGTGGAAATGATGCTCAATCATGCGGAGCATGCGACAGGACAGGATGTGATCGTGTCTGACAGGCTGATTACAGAGCTCTTTGGAGTGCTATAATGCAACTGCCGTAATTGCGCCCAGCATTTTAACTGGAGCCCGGCACCCTGACTGCGCCAAATGCCCTAACTGCGTAAACCGCCTTGATTGCTTCGGAGTCTGGATGATCAGCTGTTTGGACAATGAAAGCACAGAATTGATGATTAGCATTCCAAAATGGATCATGCGCAGTGCGGAAAGCTTGTCTTTTGGACAAGTGAAGCGGTGAAAGATAGAGTAAATTCCACAATTGGGAAGAATTCATGTTGTGGGAAGGATGCTGTAGGAAGGCGGCTTGGATTTTTTAATGGCTTAGCAGGAGGTGTGATGTCCAAAATGCAAAAGATTTAATCATGATCGATAAGAAAAGAAATGAAAAGATATAATAGATTGACGATCAATATTAAGAAGTTGAGCCGATTTGTATAAGCATATTACAACCAATATTTGTATACCGACTCCACATATTGCAACTTTATTGTAAAACCCAATAATTTAAGACTTTTGTCCTAAAATGTGATATTGTAATTCTGTAAAAATATGCTGTGGAGGCGCAGTATGTACAGGATTGCGGTATGTGATGATGAACTGGAGTATGCACGGTATTTGGAGCGGCTGATCAGAGAAAGAGTCAGGGATAGTTATGAGATTTCCGTTGAATTGTTTCGGTCGGGAAACGAGCTGATTCAGGCGATGGAGACGCATAACAATATTGAATTGGTCATTTTGGATATGATGATGGGCGGGCTGGATGGCTATGATACGGCGCTGCGTCTTAGGAAGATCAATGATAGATTTGTTCTCGCATTTTGTACAGGCATTACGCTGCCGGAGGCACGTTTTTATGATTTGAAGGTTTTACGTTATATCATGAAGAATGAGGCGGAGACGGAGATTGCCGGAAAGCTGGATGCTTTGCTGAAGGCAATGCGGGAGAATAGAGCGAAACGGTGTCTGACGCTGCACGGAGCGGGAAAAGGCAGCTTGCAGAATTTTGATGTGGATGATATTGTATATATTGAATACTATCGAAGAAAAACGTGGGTATATGTGACGGAAAGCTCAGCAGCGAAATATGGAGGGAGTCCGGTTGAGGTGAGAGATGCGCTGGAGGATATCTGTATATTGACGCAGAAATATGAGTTTGGTCAGCCTCAGAGGAGCTATTTGATTAATTTTACCAACATGCTGAGAGTCTGGAGAAAGAGAGTATATCTGCTGTTGAACAAGGATTTTGCAATTTCTAAGAAGTATAAGCAGCTATTTGATCAGGACATGAAAGAATATTATATGGGAAGATGATGTGATGGAGTACATCGAAATCGTATCGAATTTATTGGTTTGCTTGTTTGAAGCATACATATATTTCAGCTTCTTTCTTGGTATTTTCCAATTCAGAAGTGTTAAGAGGAGTCAGCATGTGATAGCTATGCTGATTTTTGTGTTATCAGTTTGTACAGTCAACTGTATGAACAATACTTTATTGAATATCTGCATTGTGCCGTTGCTGTACTTTGGTGTCAACTGTCTGTTGTTTAAAGGGGAAACCAGAAAGCGTATATTATATGTCTTTTTGTTCTATTTAATCCTGATAGGCATTGAACTGGTCTTTGAGATTATTGTCAGCGTTGTCTGCGTGGATCAGCACCTTGCTATTGTGGAAAATCCGTATAACTGGATATTTATCATTATGATAGAAAAGACGGTTACATTGATTGTATTCCGGCTAATCAAGCAGTTCCTGGACGGGGCGGATCATTACATAGACCAGAGACTGTATAAATGGATCTATGTGCTGCCGGTTGCAAGTATAACGCTGTTTATCGGGTTTGTGTATTCTGATATTGATATGGGGGTTCTGAGTGTTCAGAAGATTGTGTTGTCATTGGGCTGCTTTTTGCTGTTGTTTTCTAATGCGTTGGTTTTTTATTTGTTTGAGAGAATGTCCAAATTTATGTATCAGGCATCGCGGGCGGAGATCTATGAGACTGAAAGCAAGCATTATGAGAGACTGGAGGAGGTTAACCGCGAGCATCGACATCTGATCCACGATCTGCAGCATTACTTCCGGGCAATCAGCAGTCTGTCATTACAGGGTAAGAATAGTGAAATCAATGATGTGCTGAAGGAAATCCAATGTACTGTTACGGATATTCAATCCAAGGTATACAGTCATTATCCGGTGCTGAATGCAATATTATGTGAGAAGGAAAGTCAGGCACGGGAACTGAAGATCAGGTATACGGCCAAGGTAGAGCCGGTGGTGGATATGTCATTTCTGTCAAAAACGGATCTGATCACAATATTAAGCAATTTGCTGGGAAATGCAATCGAGGCGGCAGCGGAGTGTGACGGAAATGGATACGTGGACACGAGGATAGAGTCCTCCAGAGAGCAGTTTTGCAATATCGTCATATCAAACAGTGTCAAGGCAATGCCGGTAAAACGGGAAGGAAGGTTTGTGACAAAAAAGGCTGATAAATCAAAGCATGGAATAGGGCTTCGGAATGTGGAGGAAATCGTCCTGAAGAATAATGGAGTGATGGATATTCGTGCTGACAACAGAATATTTGAGGTGGCGATAGCATTTAAGGTTCGGTAAGTGGTGATGGTGCAAATATATGTTGATTCAAAATATGGTCACGGGGCTTTTGGCTCCGTGATTTTATTATGCCTGCTTTTGAGCAGAGGAGGTGCAAAAAGTGACAAGAATCGAGTCATTTTGTATATCGTGTTGAAAATGAGATTTTAAATATAATAGACTATACCTATTCACAACTAATCAATTTATATTTCACAGGAGAGAGGAAGGTATTTGTCATGAGCTTTGAAAGAATCAAGAATTTTTGCAGGAAAAATGTTGGTATTGTAATGCTGAATGCTGTAGCAATAGCAGTTGCTGTTCAGACGGTGAACAGTGCTTGCGGCTGGCTTCATCATCAGCCTCAAGTGCCGGATGAAATGAAGAAATTCAGAAAGTTCTGAAACTCCGCAATATGATTAGTAAACTCTCAATTAAGACAGTAGAATGGCAGATTCAAAAAGGATATTTGAAGGATGAGGACAGAGCGGCGTATCAATATGCGTATGAGTTATTGATTGCCCGGGTGATCAATCTGGTGTTAGCCATATTGATTGCATATGTATTTCATGCTTTTATTATTGTTCTTACATTTATGCTTGCCTATATTCCATTGAGAACCTATGCGGGGGGATATCATGCCAGGACAAACGAGCGGTGTATGGTCGTTTCTGCAATGATCATATGTGCTGCCTGTCTGTTCGTGCAGTGGTATCCTTCTGCATACATATTGCCCTTTAACGTAATCGGCTGCAGTATCGCGACCGTGATCCTATGGCTGTTAGCTCCGGTGGAAGATGCCAACAAGTCGCTAGATGTAGTGGAGTTCCGAAGATACAGATTCCTGGCCCGGGTGGTGTGGTGCACCGAGATGGCAGTGTGCTGGGGCACATATTTGATCGGCTGGGAGAGCGTGAGCCTGACTGTAGCACTGAGTGGAGTGGTTGTTGTGGGGATGTTGGGAGTAGGGAAGGCAGAAAGTAAAAACTGTTCATTATGAGTGTTGCCCGCATTCGATGAAGTAGGAGAAATCAGTGTGTAGTTATGACGGTCAGCTGTTTGGACAATGGAAGCGGGATTAAGACGATTAGTATTCCAAAGTAAACACATTTTTGCATGATTACTTGAATTTTGGACAAGAGAAGGGCAAGAAATGCAGAGTAAGTTCCATGATGAGGAAGAATTCATGTTTGGTTTGGAATTGTTAGTGCAACTGAGGGTGGTGACTTATCCAATAGCAGATATTCCAATGCGGCAAGAGAGGTAGTTTGGAATTGATGATGGCTTTGTTGGAGATGTGATGTCCAAAATGCAAGAGATTCAGTCATAATCGATAAGAAATGAAAAGGTTTCTTGACTGGTACAATCATCTATCCGTAAAAATACTGTAATTTTCGGAAGTGAAACGCTGCAAAATCCGGAAGCGAATCGTTGCAATTCTCAGAAATCCCTCCTATAATGGTAATAGTTGAAATGGGAATTTTAATTGTGCGGGGTGGATGGCCGACATTAGTCTACGACCATGAACCTACAGCACTACGTTATGAAATTGGCTATTTAATTTAAAGAGTAAAGTAAATACAGAAAAGATGTGCAAGGACAGGAGAACATAAGATGATGACACTGGCGCAGGTTTTGAACACGTATAAGAAGGATGAGCTGCAATGCTATGCGAGGGAGCTTGGGGTTCAGGGCTATTCGCGACTGAATAAGTACGATCTTGCGGTGTTGATTGCGTCGTTTTTACTGGAGCCAGTGGTGATGAGAGCGCGTTTTTCTACATTTTCTGATACAGCGATCAGTGTATTCGAGAGGGCGTTGACTGAGACGGTTCATATCGATGATCTCAATGACTTGGAATTCGACGAGTTCTGCTTTATGAGTGAGCATAACTATGTATATCATGACAGGGCAGATCGTATCGCGATTGCAGATGATGTCAAGATGGCATATAAAAGGATTGATACACCGGACTTTCATGCACGAAGACGGGAGACGGTGTGGATGCTGGAATGCCTGAACTTGTGTGAAACAATTTATGGAATCACACCCTTAGATGTCCTGCTGCAGATCTATAACAGCCACCCGGGCTTTGAGACGACGAAAACAATGCTGAAGAGCTTGATTGTGATGACTCCGTGGGATATGATCAATAGTCATTTTGATGGGGACTTTTTGGTCTATGATGCATTCAGAGAGGGCAGGGCTTATCAGAACCTTTCCCATGTGCAGAAGGGCAAGGAGTTCTATATTCCGACATATCAGGAAGTGCTTGAGTACGAAGAGAGGTTTTATCTTGCTTCTGAACCCTCTTACAAGAAGCTGTGTAATTTTATGGTGAAGCGGGTTCATCTGACGGAGGAAGATGCAGATGATGAAGCATGTGGGCTGTGGAATGCGATTGCAGGAGACTGCGATGTGAATGACGAGCTGCAGGGCATGCTTGGCAGAATCGGAGATCATCTGCAAAAAGAAGATCTACAGAAGCTGCTGGATCTGGTGATGGAATGTCATAATCACACGAGGATGCAGGTGCACCGGGGACATACTCCTGTAGAAATGGCGGGAACATCAGGAGAGATGAGACGATTTGCGAAGAATCCGGTGGTGGTACCGGGAAGTACACTGGCTGCTGAGATGCTGAAACAGTCACAGGATGAGCTGACTCGGATGGGGATTAAGGTTGATTATGACAGCAATGCAGGGACGATTCCGGTACTGGGATTTCCGTCAGGCTTAGATGGAGCAGCAATTTCAGCAACAAGGAAGGTTTACCCGAATGATCCATGCCCCTGCGGTTCGGGGAAGAAGTATAAGAAGTGCTGTGGACAATGAATAAGAATCCTCTTAAACGTTTTCGTTGACGAATGCAGGAAAAAGATTTATGCTGAAATTTGCATGGGCTTGCTTGATTCTCTTCGAGGGACGGAGAGCATCATAAAGTAGGACACACAAAAGAGGAGACGATGGGTTTGAATTTAATGGATTTGTTTTTTGTGGGATTTTTGATCATTGTTTTTTGGGGCGTGAAGCTGGCTCCGAAGGGGGAATTTGCTGAGGATGTACTGTCAAAGGAACGTGGAAATGTGCTGAGAGGCGTATTTATCTTTGGTATCATGCTGCATCATTTATCTCAGCGAACGGATAATGGAAAATTGTTTTGGATTTTTCTGTATGTGGGAAGTTTGGCAGTCGGTATTTATCTGTTTCTTTCCGGCTATGGACTGATGAAGCAGTACCGGCTGAGAGGCGAGGCTTATTTATCTTCATTTTTAGTGAAGAGAATGTCGAAAATCCTGATTCCTTATTTGATTGCAAATATCATGTACATCATCGGTTACACGCTATTGGGCAAGAAAATCAGGCTGATGGAGGTATTGAAATCCTTCACAACCGGGGATCCGTTCGTGTTGTTTTCATGGTATATGATTTCGATTTTCTTCTTTTATCTGGAGTTTTATCTGGTGCACCGGTTTTGCAAGAAGAAGCTGCTGGTGTTCTGGGGACATATTTCGTTTGAGGTATTTCTGTATCATGGTTTTATGGTGACCCTGTTCAAGACGCGTGGCTTTAGAGTGACAAATGATGTGCTGATGTCACTGGGAGTCATTATCGGCGGTACCCTTCTTGGATTTCTCTTTTCCAAGGTGGATCAGCTAATCTTGAAGAAGCTGATCAAGGCGTGAACGACTGCTGCTGTTCTGATGGGCGGACAATGCTCATCAGCATGCAGTAAAAACCAAGCACTGCAATACAGAGTGTTTTGTGCGTAAACCAGGTATGAACAGCGGCATGATTGGCGGTGACTACATACCAGGCAAACGGCATACATAATATGATCAGGAAAGGGATACAATTGATTAGATGTATCTCTTTTTTGTTGCGATAGCCGATGATGGCTGTATAGAGAAGCATGATGAACGGCAGGATTTTATAGATTGGCTTCTTAAACATTTCGATATTAGAGATCATTGTATCCATGACGGAAGTGCCTGCTGTGACAGCACCGTTGAGGGAACGTTCCTGCAGGGAGGCAGTCACGGCTGCAAAGCTGGAAAAGCCAAGGAACAGGATGGATAACAGCCATTTACCACTCCACATGCCGACATAACCGATTCCCCAGCAAAATGAATAGCCGATGACGGAGAGAATCGTATCCTTGACGGTGCACCTTCTGCGCTGCTGCAAGATAATGGCGAATACAAGCGGGAAACCAAGAGTAATCAGCGGATAGGTAAGCAGATCAAAGTAGCTGGTCAGGATGCCTGCAATCAGAAATAGTTCAGGAATCAGCTGCTTTTCCGTAAGCCTGTCCTCAAATAACAGGAGGACTGTAGTGGTCAACAGAGCAATGTAATAGACAGAAGAATATTGCAAAGACATTGCCAAAACGGACGGAACAAGGTAAAATGTTGTAAGTACGACTGGTAAAATGTACTGGGACAGCTGTTTCTTAGCAAGCGTCCAAAGTAAGAGCACAAGCAGGATTGACTGCATCAGTCCATTGATCATGCGGATGTCTGAATAGGAAAAGAACAGGAGCAGTGGCTTTAGGACAATGAGAAAGCCATGCCAGTATCTGGGGTAGTCAATGGTGTGAGTCCCTTCTTTCTGCCAGATATAGGACATGAAGGAATCCATGGGATTTTGATCATCATATTTGTACTGGCAGTTTTTGATGGCGGCAATGAATGGGGATTCTCCTGTAGAACAGAGAGCAGCATTCAGCATGGCACCATCGGTATAGTTATCAAGCTGTGTGTTAATATAGCCATCGGAGACAATCGGGTAGGCTCCTTCTTTTTCAAAGGTACAGACGGAGTTTGCACAGCCCAGAATCAGACGGCTCTGTGGGATTGTGTAAGCAATGACCATGAGGAGATAGCCAAGGACGATGGAGCCGAGTAACAGGATGATGAAGTGAAGAGTTTTTGTTTTGAGGTAGGTTTTTATGGACTGCATGGTTGAAGGATCTCCTTATTCTATTTGAGATGATGTATTTGTTTCGCTATCATTTTCATTTTTCCATTTTGAGAAAGTAATCAGGTGAATTCAATAGATGAATTCTGCATCGTCATAATAACATAATTATGGAAAATGGTCAAAATGCATGCGAATCAATCAAGAGAGATGCTTTTCAATATCATTATTTACGCATGAATGAGAGAAAATAAGTACCGGAGGACAGGGTAATATGACAAGAAATACATTAATATGGAGAGAACGCCTGAATGATAAAAATGTACTGCATTATCATGGTGAGAAGTGTGACAAAGTCATGAATGCTGGGGACAAGGTATCGGGTCTGCAGGCGTGCTATATTGGTATTCATGTGATTTTGGAGGAAGCTTTGCTGGATGAGGTCTATGATCAGCTGCCGGATGGTGCAGATGTCTTTATCGTGCGGATCGGGAACCGGATTGATTTTCAAAAGGAAGGCCTGTTGTTGATCAGACATGGCTTTGAGCATATTGTACAGATGAAGCATCGTGAATTTAAGCGCAGTTACGTGATCCATTGCCAGAAGGGCAGGAAGGACAGCCCTTTGCTTTCGATCATTGTGCCGTTATATAATGAAGAAAGTACAGCAGGTGAGCTGTTGGACAAGCTGATCAACCGTAAATGGGTGATGGATTGTGAGTTTGTGATCGTGGAGAGTAATTCAAAGGATCGGACGCGTGAGATCGCGCAGTCGTTTGCAGATCATCCGAATGTGAAGCTGGTACTGGAAGATAAGCCGTCAGGTAAGGGAAATGGCGTGCTCCGGGGCATCAAGGAAGCCTCCGGGCAGTTTATAGCGATTCAGGATGGGGATCTGGAGTATGATGTGGAGGACTATGACAAGCTGTTGCCTCCGGTTCGTGACTATAAGACATTATTTATGCTGGGCAGCCGTTATAAGAAGGATGACTGGCGTATGCGGAAATTTTCTGATGGGGGCAAGTGGATCGCGGATTATCTGAATCTGGGTCAGAAGCTGTTGACCTGGACCTTGAATACGGCCTGCGGATGCAAGCTGACCGATCCGTTTACGATGTATAAGATCTTTCATAGGGACTGTATGTACGGCATCAATTTTGTGGGTGGCAACTTCGGTCTGGACTGGGAGCTGGTGATCCGTTTCATCCGCAAGGGTTATGTTCCGATGGAAATTCCTATTTATTATAAAGCCAGATCTTATGCGGAAGGGAAGCATATTGATCTCTTTAAAACACCAATTGAGGGCTTGAAGGCCCTATGGCACTGCAGAGTAGCATCCGGAAAGTATGATTATGGCGATGAGTAAATCTATTTGAGACTGTGAACACTCTGAGGCTCTATGAATATAGTATAGGAGAATCTATATTTTGGAGTTTGAATATGAAGGAGTTTCATCCACAGAAGGTATTTGTGCAATATAGGGATTGCATGCAGCCGACTGGATCGGTCGAGGGCAGGAAGTATACAATTACACACTCGGATGCGACAGCGGATTTATTTGTGACAATAGCAGACTGCTATGCAGAGGACAGGGTGTCGAGGATGCGAGATGAGGTGAGGCTTGCATGGGAGTTCCATAATGGGAAGCCGGTATTGATGGGATCTGTCCTGATTGACGAGAGGGGTATGACAGAAAATTCCTGTATGAGAAGCCAGATCTTCTATCGGGAGATGCCAATGGCACTGAAGGCGCTGCGATGGGCAGATCGATTTTTATTCTGTGAGGATCCGTGTCTTGACGGTGCTCAGGTATGGATTCATTTTATCTCCTGCAATCCGGCACTGGATAAGAGCTATGATTTTGGAACGATTGGAAGTTATATGTGCTGAATACTAAATAGAGAATAATGACAATAGGTGGAATGAAATATGCTTTTAAGAAGAATTGTTGTCCAAAATGAAGCTAAAGTGTGTTTAGGAGTTGATACTGCTTACATTAAAGGCTTTATGGCAGCATTTCAAACAGGCAGCATTTTCAGGTAGCCAACACAGAGCGAGATCATGCACAGGAAATAGAGGACAGCTTCATTGAGCCGTCGGTAGTAGGCAGAATAGACTGTGTTGATAGAGCCTGTGAGGAAAATGGCTGCCATCATGATCGGACCGGTGAACATGCCGCATATGAAATAGAATTCAAATAATGTTGTTAACGCTATAATGATGAATAGGGTACTTAAAATCTGTCGCATGGGAAATCTCCTTTGCGACAGTATTTGCGTCTGGGAGGCAATTTATACATTGTAGAACTGCTAAAAAAGTGTTAGAATAAACAGCAAGTGAAATTATGTAAGAATACAGAGGAGTGGAGTACAGATGAAAAACAGGGGAATGAAGGCATTGATGACCATGGTACTGACGGTATCAATGGTATTGACCAGTGCGGTCGGGGTATTTGCAACAACGGCTGATTATTATGATCCGGGCTGGAACAGAGTCGGAGGAGCGTTCGTTAATAAGTCAGGAGCACCAATTGCAGGGGCTTTGAAGCGGGGAATTGATGTGTCTTATCATCAGGGAGCGATTGACTGGAATGCGGTGGCAGGTAGTGATATCCAGTTTGCGTTTATCCGTGCGGGCAGCTTTAAGAGTGGTCTGGATTCATGTTTTCGTGCCAATATGTCAGGTGCAATCGCAGCGGGTATCCCCGTAGGTATCTATGTATATTCCTATGCAACAACACCGGAAATGGCAGCGCAGGAGGGTATGTTCGCAATTTCGTGTGCCAAGGATTATC
>CAYRJT010000043.1:0-11972 GCA_964424675.1 uncultured Lachnospiraceae bacterium | reverse complement strand
GGCAACGGACAGGTAAAGGATATTATTTATCAGATTTACGGAAGAGATGTGACCGAATCGCTCCTGCTGGCAAAGTACAGGGATGAACACATGATGCTGGACGGATTTATCGGAACTCCTGAACTGGCCAGAAGCAATAGAAGCTTTGAGCTTTATTTTGTGAATGGCCGATATATCAAAAGTGATCTGATTACAAGAGCCATAGAAGAAGCTTATAAGCCATATATGATGCAACATAAATATCCGTTTGCAGTTCTGTATTTTCGTATTGATCCTGACCTGATTGATGTGAATGTACATCCGAACAAGCTGGAAATCAAATTTCTGGAATCAGAGAAAATATATCATTTTATGATGAAGAGTATCCATGAAGGACTGCACCGGCAGGAGTTGATACCAACTGATGTGAAGAGTGACAATGTAAAAAGAGAGACACCGGTATGCTATGATAAATGCTCACCCGAACCATTTGAAAAGATACGTATAGAGCAGGAGAACAGTGTCAAAAATGAATTAAGAGAGCCTGCAGGATATGTGACAGAGACTGTAGATATGAGAGATGTTATGAACAGTCCGATTTTAAAAAAAGTACTGATGACACCGGAAGAGCCTGCTGCTTTACAGGAGGATTATTCTCATAATATTATTAAAGCAAATGAGCAGGTGATTATTGAAAAAGCTTCACAGCTGGAGATTTTTGACCAGCCTTTTCTATCGAAAGAAGCAGCCAAAGAGCACCGGATTCTTGGTCAGATATTTGATACTTATTGGCTTGTTTCCTTTTCAGATAAATTGTTTATCATTGATCAGCATGCAGCTCATGAAAAGGTTCTTTATGAAAAGCTGGTCAACAGACTGCGGGAGAAGGAATGTATTTCACAAGCGCTCAGTCCTCCAATCATAATATCTGTGTCCCGCCATGAGGATGAACGGATCCAAATGTATCTGAATCAGTTTACCGAAATCGGATTTGAAATCGAACATTTTGGTGGAAATGAATATTCAATACGAGCAATACCTGCTGATCTATACGGTATGAACGAAAAAGAACTGTTTTATGAAATTTTGGATTCTCTTTCAGAAGACATGCCAAAGGGCGAACCGGATGCATTGCTGCATAAATTAGCATCCATGGCATGTAAAGGAGCTGTCAAGGGCAATCATGCCATGTCACAGGAGGAAGCTTCTGCATTGATTGAAGAACTTCTTGCCTTGGACGATCCATATCATTGTCCTCATGGCAGACCGACCATTATCGCTTTTACAAAATATGAAATTGAGAAGAAGTTCAAACGGATTGTTTAGAAGGGGTTTTCATGAAACCGGATTTAATCATTATAGCAGGACCAACCGCAGTCGGAAAAAGTGCACTTTCAATCCGGCTGGCACATGCAATCAACGGCGAGATCATATCTGCTGATTCCATGCAGGTCTATAAGGGTATGAATATCGGATCTGCAAAGATTACAACGGCAGAGATGGACGGCATTCCTCATTATCTGATTGATGAACTGGAGCCTGAGGATGAATTTAATGTTGTTTATTTTCAAAAGCGTGCCAGAGAATGCATCAAAGAAATACAGGCAAAAGGGAAGATACCGATCATTGTAGGCGGAACAGGATTTTATATTCAATCTGTATTATATGATATTGAATTTGAATCGACAGAGAAGGAGACTGGATATAGAGCCGGGTTATTGGCAGCTGGTCTGGAAAAGGGTCCTGCTTTTTTACATGCCATGCTGCGTGAAGTTGATCCTGTCTCAGCTGATCAGATTCATGAAAACAATATGAAACGAGTCATCAGAGCATTGGAATATTATCATCTGACCGGAACTCCTATTTCAGCGCATAATCTTCAGGAGCGTGAGAAACCGGCAGCATATCACGCCTGCTATTTTGCATTGAATGATGACAGAGAGGTTCTGTATACACGTATCAATGAACGGATTGATCAAATGCTGGAGGAAGGACTGATAGATGAGGTACGGGCCTTAAAATCCCGTGGATGCACAAAGGATATGGTTTCCATGCAGGGGCTTGGTTATAAAGAAATCCTGTCTTATCTAAACGGCGAGTGTACTTTAGAAGAAGCCATTTATATTCTGAAACGGGATACAAGACACTTTGCAAAACGTCAGTTAACATGGTTTCGACGGGAACGGGACGTTATATGGATGGATCGAAGCCAATATACAGACGAAGAACAGATGCTGCAGGATATGCTGCTGCTCATCAATCAAAATATAACTACAGAAACGAAGGGAAATTGACATGTCAGAAAATTTTTTACAAAATATGTACCGGAATATGAAAATAGATGAACAGGTACAACAATTTGGAGAATCCGTATCAGACAGCCTGAAGGAAAGATTCGGGCAGATTGATCTCATAGCAGAATTTAATCAGCTGAAGGTCATCAAGGCAATGCAGGAGTGTAAAGTCAGTGAAGCCTGTTTTCAGACAACAACCGGATATGGATATAACGACATGGGAAGAGACACGCTGGAACAGGTATATGCGAATATCTTTCAAGCGGAGGATGCATTGGTGCGTCCCCAGATCACATGCGGTACGCATGCCCTTCATATAGCCCTTGCTGCCAATTTGAGGCCTGGAGATGAATTGCTGTCACCTGTCGGTAAACCATATGATACATTGGAAGAAATCATTGGTATCAGAAAATCACGTGGTTCACTTGCTGAATATGGGGTAAGCTATAGACAGGTGGATCTTCTCCCTGAAGATCAGAACGGGAATATATTTGATTATGACGGGATCAAAAAGGCAATCAATGAGCGCACAAAACTGATCACAATACAGCGCTCCAAAGGGTATCAGACCCGGCCGACCTTATCAGTTGAAAGAATTGGACAGCTGATTTCATTTGTGAAATCCATCAAACCCGATGTGATCTGTATGGTCGATAATTGTTATGGAGAATTTGTAGAAACAACAGAGCCCACACAGGTAGGCGCTGATCTGTGCGTCGGTTCTCTGATCAAAAATCCGGGCGGTGGACTGGCACCGATTGGCGGCTATATTGTCGGTAAAAAAGAATATGTAGAAAATGCAGCATACAGGCTGACATCTCCGGGACTCGGAAAGGAAGTCGGTGCATCACTTGGAGTCATCGAAAGCTTTTATCATGGACTGTTTCTGGCGCCTACTGTAACTGCAAATGCTCTAAAGGGAGCTATCTTTGCTGCAAATCTTTATGAAAAACTCGGCTTTAAGGTTGTACCGGACAGTACAGAAAGCCGGCATGATATCATACAGGCTGTAGAATTCGGGATACCGGAAGCAGTGGTCGCATTTTGCAGGGGAATTCAGGCAGCTGCCCCTGTTGACAGCTTTGTGGTTCCGGAACCCTGGGATATGCCCGGTTATGATGTGCCTGTGATCATGGCGGCTGGTGCTTTTGTATCCGGTTCCTCTATAGAACTCAGTGCAGATGCTCCGATGGAACCGCCTTATGCAGTTTATTTTCAAGGAGGTCTCACATGGCCTCATGCAAAATACGGAATTCTAAAGACCATTCAGTATATGAAAGATCAAAATATTATAAAGATCCATAACTGATCAAACAGCCTGAAATGCACATTTTGTCGATAAAATTCACATAAATTTAAGACAATAACGGTGTACAGGATATGTGATATGTGTTAATATATCTATATGTTGTGCCGTGTGAGGGCATAAATGCAATAACATGTAGCTTCAACAGGGCTTTCCTCCTTTAGATGCAGATCGGAAAGAGGAAAATATGAATCAAATGAAAGCACATTTTACACTGAAGGATCTGCCTGTCGGAGAACGTCCCTATGAACGTTTTGAAAGTGCAGGTGCTTCTGCTCTGTCTGATGCAGAGCTATTGGCAATCATCCTTCGTACAGGCACCAGAAATGAAACGTCTGTTGATCTTGCGAAAAGAGTTTTATCGGAAGGCTGTCTGGAAAAGAGCATTCTCGGCCTGCATCATTTATCTGTTGAGGAACTGATGCAGATTCCGGGCATCGGCAGAGTGAAAGCAATACAGCTGAAAAGCATTGCAGAACTGTCAAAACGGTTGTCTAAAAAAAATGCCAGAAAAGCATTGATCATGGATTCTCCTAAGACGGTAGCAGACTACTATATGGAGGAATACAGACATCTGGAGCGAGAGCATGCACTGGTCATTTTACTGACCGGCAGCAATAAATTAATTACAGACTTCACACTTTCAATCGGTACGGCGAATCGTACATTGATATCGACAAGAGAAGTTTTTAGAGAAGCACTGAAATATGGTGCAGTATTTTTTATGTTATTACATAATCATCCCGGCGGAGATCCGACTCCGAGTGAACAGGATCTGCAGCTGACGCGTCGTATGCAGGATGCAGGATTGATTATGGACATTGAATTGATTGATCATATTATTATCGGAGACCGTAAATATATCAGTCTCAAGGAATTTGGATTACTATAAAGGAGGGTGTCACAGTTGGCTTCCAGTGCATTCGGTATCGACTTGGGTACCAGTAACATCAAAATATATAACAATATGGATGGCATGATTTTAAATCAGAAAAACATGATTGCCATTAAAAATAGAAATCAGTTATTTGCATATGGTAATCCTGCATTTGAAATGTATGAGAAAGCGCCTGCAAATATTCATGTTTCTTATCCTGTTAATAATGGAGTCATCGCAGATATCCAGAATATGCAGACGCTTCTCCGTAATTTTATGAATGATATTTCAGAGGGAAATCTTCATCCTGCAGATTATTATATTTCTGTTCCGACAGATATCACAGAAGTGGAAAAGCGAGCTTTCTATGACTTGGTAAAGGATGCCAATATCAAAGCTCGCAAGATTATGATTGTTGAGAAGGCTATTGCAGATGGACTTGGTCTTGGGATTGATGTCAAAAATTCTCAAGGAGTATTGATTGTAGATATTGGATTTGATACGACTGAAATTTCTATTTTGTCATTGGGCGGCATCGTTCTCAGCCGGTTGATCAAGACTGGTGGTTTTAAATTTGATGAAAGTATCCGCAATACAATCCGTAAAGAATACAACCTGATGATTGGTACCAAAACAGCTGAAAAAGTCAAAATATCCATGCGTGAGTTGGAAGAGGCAGGAGAGGATGCTGTCGTATATGGCAGAGATATTGTGACTGGTCTTCCAGTTGAGAGGAGCATCCCGATTGCGTTAGTGGAAAAAGCGATGAAAGAGCATTTTGAATCTATCGTAGATAACATCAGAGTTATTTTGGAAAGAACGCCTCCTGAGCTTGGTGCTGATATTTATCGCAAAGGAGTTTATCTGACTGGTGGTTCTGCACAGATCAATCATCTAAATGAATTGATTGCAAAAAGTACTGGATTACGTGTAAATCTTGCCGAAAATGCAGGGGAAAGTGTCGCTGGTGGACTTGCAAAGGTCATTTGTGACGAACAGTTCAGATCCGTTGCTTATTCTATTATGGGAATGTCCAATTGATAAAGGAGTTCATTAATCAATGGCAAGAGTAAAAGTCAGAAAAACTAAATTCACCATACCCAGCAAGTATTTGCTGCTGATTATGACAATCCTGTGTATTGCATTGATGCTATTGACCTTTACAACAGATGTGGTGACAGGTCCTCTTGAGGCAGTGTCGGGATACGTTATTATTCCGTTCCAGGATGGAATCAGTGAAGTGGGTATGTTTTTAACTAGCCGCAAAGATAATATTAAGAAAATGAATGAATTGATGGAAGAGAATACTTCCCTGCAGGAACAGGTAGACAGTCTGTCGATTGAAAATAGTATGCTTCAGCAGGATAAATATGAACTGAGCAGACTGCGGGAATTGTATCTTCTGGATGAACAGTATTCAGATTATGAGAAGATAGGTGCCAGAGTCATCGGTATGGATCCTGGGAATTGGTTCAGTGTATTTTTGATCAACAAAGGAACCAATGACGGCATATCTGTGAATTGTAATATAATGTCCGGCAGCGGCCTGGTAGGTCGTGTTGTGGATGTCGGACCAAACTGGGCAACCGTTAAATCAATCATAGACGACAGCAGTAATGTCAGTGCCATGGTTCTATCCACATCTGATCGTTTGATTGTCAGTGGGGATCTGGAAACTATGAATGATGGCATCATTCGTTTTGAACAGCTTATAGATGAAGATAACAGAGTCGCAGAGGGCGATCAACTGGTGACGTCACAAATTAGTGATATCTATCTTCCAGGATTGACCATCGGATATATATCAGAAATTAAAAGTGATCCAAATAACCTTACCAAGTCTGGATATCTGACACCGTCAGTGGATTTCAAAAGGCTGGATACGGTACTTGTCATTCTTGATCTAAAACAGACTGTATCTGAGTAGGAAGGAGTACAGATGCTTCGTAAAATTTTCGTTTTCTGTACAGTCATTATCGGATATCTACTGCAATGTACGGTTTTTCATAGAATATCTTTAGGCGGGATCGTACCGAATATTCTGATTATCATTACATCCTCATTTGGCTTTATGCGTGGCAAAAAGGAAGGATTGATGATTGGTTTTTTTGCGGGATTTCTCATTGATGTTTTTTATGGAGATATCTTAGGCTTTTATGCGTTAATTTATATGGTTATAGGCTATTTAAATGGTTTTTTCAAGCAGCTGTTCTATCCAGAGGATATTAAGCTTCCTCTGATACTGATATCAGGAAGCGAGTTACTTTATTGCTTCTCTGCTTATGTATTTTTGTTCCTGTTACGCTCTAAATTTAAT
Organism: uncultured Lachnospiraceae bacterium; assembly: GCA_964424675.1. Classification (GTDB taxonomy): domain Bacteria; phylum Bacillota; class Clostridia; order Lachnospirales; family Lachnospiraceae; genus JAAYYM01. The sequence continues at coordinate 5,199 of CAYRJT010000043.1, read as the reverse complement.
TTTTCATTCTATTTTGTACATGTAATATTGCCAGAAATCGTATATACTGTACTAGTCACCCTTGTATTTTACAAGCTGATTCTCTGGATTAATGAAAAGCTGGAGATTCGTGAAAAAAGGAGTGCAAGCAAATTTGTTTAATGATATGAAAGATTTTTTTAAAAATATAATCTTCTCCAGATTATTTGTGTTGATTATTCTGTTCATTGTCATGTTTACGATATTGATTCAAAGATTATTTGTACTACAGATCGTAAATGGTGAATCTTATGTAGATAATTTTGAATTGAAAATCAAAAAAGAGAGAACGCTGCCAAGTACCAGAGGCTGTATCTATGACAGAAACGGGAATCTTCTGGCTTATAATGAGCTTGCTTATTCTGTTACGATAGAGGATACATACGAATCCGGAACCGGCAAAAATGCGGCTATCAATGATACGATTTATCGTGCCTGTAAAATGATAGAAAAAAACGGTGATAAAGTTATAGATGAGTTTCATATTTATCTGGACTCAAAAGGAGAGTTTGAATTCTCAGTTGAAGGAACACAGCTTCTTCGCTTTCTTGCTGACGTATATGGCAGAACAAAAACAAGCGAACTGAAATATAACGAGCGTAATGCTACCCCGAAACAGGTCATTGAATATCTCGGCGGTACCAAGAAATTTGAGGTCGGAGCCTACGAAGACCCTGATGACAAAAAGTCCAGCTTTATCGTAGGAAAGGATATGACAGATGCCGAGCTGCTCCAGATCATAACGATTCGATATGCCATCAGTACAAACAGTTATCAGAAATATCTGTTTACGACAATTGCAAAGGATGTAAATGAAAAAACGGTTGCAGCCATCATGGAGAACAAGGATGCTCTACAGGGACTGAATATATCAGAAGATACACTGAGACGTTATAATGATGCACTGTATTTTTCCCATATTCTTGGGTACACAGGCAATGTATCCACGGATGAGCTCGTAGAGCTGTCCGAGGAAAACGACAGCTATACAATGACGGATATGGTTGGTAAGGCCGGCATTGAACAAGTCATGGAAACGAAGCTGCAAGGGAAAAAGGGCAAAGAAGTTCTTTATGTAGATAATCTTGGAAGAGTAAAGGAAACATCCGAGCGTGTAGAACCGGTTGCCGGGAATGATCTGTATCTGACGATTGATAAGGATCTGCAAAAGGCTGTCTATAATCTGGTAGAACAGAAGCTTGCCGGTATTCTTGTAGATAAGATTGACAATATCAAAGAAATCAGCAATGAAGGAGTCACGTCCTCAAAGATCCGTATTCCCATTGATGATGTCTATTATGCAATTTTGAACAACAATATTGTGGATATCGATCATTTCGGAGAAACTGATGCAAAGCCCTATGAGAAAGAGATCTATACAAAGTTCATTGATAAACAAAATCGTGCACTCAGTGCACTGGTAACGGAGCTGCAGGAGACAGCGACTCCGTATAACCAGCTGGCAACAGAAATGCAGGTATATGAAAGCTATATCACGACTATGCTGTCTTCCAGTAATTATGGTGTTCTCTTAGACTCAGAGATTGATAAAACAGATGAAGTTTATCTGGCATGGAAAGATGAAACCATCAGCCTGAAGGAGTATCTGGAATATGCAATTGCAGAAAACTGGATTGATATATCAAAGTTCCAGTTGGAAACGCAGTATTCGGATTCTGCCCAGATTTATGATGAATTGATTTCTTATATTGATACCAACCTCAGAAAAGATAATGGCTTTTCTAAAAAACTATATCGTTATATGCTTCGCGATAATGAGATATACGGCAAAGAGATCTGTATGACCATGTTTGAACAGAAAGCAATATACGGTACGTCTAATGAAAAGGAAGCACTGGAAAGCGGCGGCATCACACCCTATAACTTTATCATGGACAAGATCTCCAAACTGGAGATTACGCCGGCACAGCTGGCACTGGATCCCTGCTCTGCATCCTGTGTGGTGACAGCTACAAACGGAGAAGTATTAGCTTGTGTTTCCTACCCTGGCTATGACAATAACAGACTGGCTAACAGCATTGATGCAGATTATTATAATGAACTGAGAAGTGACATGTCCCTGCCGCTGTATGATTATGCAACCCAGCAAAGATCAGCGCCAGGATCCACCTTCAAAATGATATCCTCTGTCTGCGGACTGGAGGAAGGGGTCATTGGACTTGGAGATATCATACAATGTAAGGGCGTTTATGAAACAATCGTACCGTCACCCAAGTGCTGGATCTATCCGCAGGGAACACATGGGGATCTGGATGTGGTCGGTGCAATCAAGAATTCCTGCAACTATTTCTTTTATGAAGTAGGATATCGCCTCAGCACGGATTCACTGGGTAAGTATAATGCAGAACTGGGCCTGAACAGACTTGCAAAATATGCAGATATGTTCGGACTAAGTGAAAAATCCGGAATTGAAATCGTAGAAAATGATCCGAAAATATCTGACGAGCTTCCTGTATTATCAGCAATCGGGCAGGGAACCAATAACTATACAACGATCGGTATGGCAAGATATCTGACGACGATAGCAAACAGTGGAACCTGTTACAATCTTTCCATATTGGACAAACTGACTGATTCAAAGGGTAATCTGCTTCAGGATTATACTCCCAAGGTCAGAAATCAGGTCAACATTCAGGACAGCACATGGTCCGCAGTACATCGTGGTATGAGAGCAGTTGTTGAGAATATGGCCACTTACGATGACATGCCGATTGCAGTTGCTGGAAAGACCGGAACGGCACAGGAAAAAATAACAAGAGCCAATCATGCATGGTTTGTCGGCTATGCGCCTTATGATCATCCGGAAATTGTTGTGACGACCCGTATTGCATTCGGCTATACATCTGCGAATTCTGCTCAGTTGTCAAAGGATGTTTTTAAATATTACTTTAACCTTGAAGATAAAACGACATTGTTGAGTGGAGAAGCGACACAGTCAGACGGAACGATCATACAGGATTAATCTACAGTAAGGGATATTATAAAGGGGATGTTTTTATTGAAAAATGCAGTCATGATTAAGAGCTTTCAAAACGGAATATCGGTCAAGCTTGATCCGGATCTTCCATTTCAGGATATTTATCTTGAAGTGGCGAGAAAATTCCGGGAATCTGAAAAGTTCTTTAAAAATGCCAAGATGGTCATTTCATTTGAAGGACGCCAGCTTGACTCGGAAGAAGAAACCCTGTTGGTAGGTGCCATCACCGATAATTCAAGTTTACAGGTATTATGTATCATTGGTAATGATGAGGAAAAGAATAAATCTTTTATTCATGCGACAAGACAACTGGTTAACAATGAAAATAATGCAGACGGACAGTATTATAAGGGTACACTTCGTGCAGGTCAGGTATTGGAGACTGATTCCAGTATTATCATACTGGGAGATGTCAATCCGGGAGCAAATGTCATCTCAACCGGAAACATTGTCGTTCTGGGAACTTTGTACGGACATGCCTATGCCGGAGCAAACGGAAATGATAAAACCTTTGTCGTAGCACTTGACATGCAGTCAAGCAAGATACGGATTGGAGATTATACAGAAATAGCAGGAGAGAAAGGAAACAAATGGCTGAAAAGCCGTTCCATTCCCAAAATTGCATATGTAAAAGACGGAGAAATCTGTTCTGACGCAATCACAAAAGAATTACTGAATGATCTGCCTTTGTAATGATCAGAGACTGACATCAGGGGACAAATATTTCAACATGGAGGGCAAAAGCCAATGAGTGAAGTAATTGTCATTACGTCAGGAAAGGGCGGGGTAGGAAAAACCACTACCACCGCAAATGTAGGAGCCGGTCTTGCCGGTCTGGGGCAGAAGGTAGCGCTGATTGATACGGATATCGGACTGCGCAATCTGGATGTCGTTATGGGACTTGAAAACCGTATCGTATACAATCTGGTCGATGTCATTGAAGGGAATTGTCGTATCAAACAGGCGTTGATCAAAGACAAACGATATCCGGGGCTGTATCTGATGCCGTCAGCACAAACAAGAGATAAAAATGCAGTCTCACCGGAACAAATGAGAAAGCTCGTCAATGTTCTGAAGGAATCATTTGATTTTATTTTACTGGATTGTCCGGCAGGAATCGAGCAGGGATTTAAAAATGCAATTGCTGGAGCTGACAGAGCTTTTGTGGTCACAACCCCAGAAGTATCTGCAATCAGAGATGCTGACAGGATCATAGGACTGCTTGAGGCAAATGAGATCCATCGTATCGAACTGATCGTGAACAGACTGCGTCCGGATATGATCAAGCGCGGAGATATGATGTCTGTTGATGATGTTGTGGATATCTTATCCATCCCTCTGCTTGGTGCCATTCCTGATGATGAATGTGTCGTAATCGCAACCAATCAGGGCGAGCCACTGACCGGTATGAATACATCTGTCAGCAAGATCTATACAAATATCTGCAAACGTGTACTGGGAGAGAACATTCCGTTTGCCGATTTGAATTATAACAGATCCCTTTGGAACAAAATGTTTTTCGCATTCAAACATAATTATGAGGGGGCGCAGCGATGAGATTATTTCATTTTCTACATAAGAAAAGTTCAAGTGAACTCGCGAAAGACCGTTTAAAACTGTTATTAATATCCGATCGGGTTGACTGTTCCACAGAAGTGATTGAAATGATCAAAAATGACATGATCAAAGTGATTTCAAAATACATAGAAATTGATCCCGAGGGTGTAGAAGTCCAGATCACAAGAACCCGGAGCGGATCCAAGAATTCGGCAGTTCCTGCACTGTTTGCAAACATACCGATTCGGAATCTGAGGTTATAAAACATGTTTAAAAAGTACGATTTCAGAAGATATGATTTTATCTTAATATTATTGATGCTTGCAGTTTCCATACTTGGAATTCTGGTCATCGGAAGTGCCAAAAAAACCGTTCAGGACAATCAGATTTATGGTCTGATCTTCGGATTTGTATGCATGATTGTCGTTTCACTGATTGACTACAGCTTCATTTTGAAATTCAGCTGGCTGTGGTACGTCATTGGTATCGCATTACTTGCGATGGTTCACTTCTGGGGTGTCAGTGTGAATAATGCTACCCGCTGGGTTGAACTGTTTGGTGTTCAGTTTCAGCCTTCAGAGGTCGTGAAAATCATATTGATTTTATTTTATGCACAGTTTATTATG
>CAYRJT010000042.1:0-11983 GCA_964424675.1 uncultured Lachnospiraceae bacterium | reverse complement strand
ACGGAATTGTATCAGAGACTGCACTAGCCATCGCGGCAGCGATTTGGTACAATCAGGGGAGAGTTCTCATCGCAGATGAGATACCCCTGAGAATATAATCTAAGAAAAGAATGAAACGACTGTTTTGACATGAGGACAAAGTATGAAAAGTGAACTAGAGGAACTGAAAGAGCAGGTCAAGAAACTTAGGGACAGGACAGAAGAGTCTGTAGTGATACCGAGAACAGAAAAGGTGTTTGAGGGGATGTTCGTAGAGGAATATCGCGAGATGAACCTGCTGTACGGAACCAATATACAAAGTATCAGTGAATGCCGCACGAATATGGAGAACAGGCTGAATTATGTGCAGAGCACAGCAAAGGTCATGTATGCACTGGATCCTGAAGCTGTGAAGAAGCAGTATCTGGAGCTTGTGGAAAGCAGTGCCTGCCTGCGAACTTCTTATTTTAATACGAAAAAAAATCAGTGTTATAAAGTCCAGCTGAAATCACAGACTGGATCAATACACTTTTATGATTTGTCAGGGACTTCGCAGGAGGAAGCAGTGGATACTGTGAAGGAAAACATTTTTGCAGACAGACGCAAGGGCTTCCGGCTGGAGCGGGAGCCACTGGTACGCGTTCTTTTGTTCAAAGTGAATACCAGTCTTTATTATGTCTTGATTTCCCAGGTATGTGAGGATGATGGAAGTGAAAAGGCAAGTTTGATCATACATAAACTGTTTGGTCAATATCTGGTTTACAAAGAAGGCAGAGAAGCACATGATCTAAAAAGAAAATGGACTGCTGCGGAGGAACGATACTGGAAAGACTATCTGCAGGATCTTGGAAAGAGACAGTTTGTTCCCGGGCATATAGAGAGTGATGAGGCGTACCGTAAGGGAGTGTGCAGGATGATTTCCAACGATATGCTTTACGAACAGCTCAACGATATGGCGATGCGTAAAAAGATCGAAATCAACGATATAATGGAGGCAGCATGGGCAATCCTTTTGCATCGATATGACCAGAATGATGATATTTTGTTTGGTGCATCAGGTGATCATGAGGGAAGCGGAATCGTACCCATCAGAACGACGGTGGGGGATTATATGAAGAGCCTGCGTGTGATTATGAGTGTGAGTGATCGTAATCGCGGCATTGAGCAGCATAATAACCTTACAATATCCCAGCTGGAAAAAGGGCTTGCATTGAATGAACCGTTAATCAATCATCTCTTAAATTTTAGCAATATGGCACTGGTAGAAGAGACAAAACCGTCCAAGGAACAGAAAAATGCAGGAAAGATCTCAGTTGTTACCTATACAGAGGAAAGATGGGATTTCTGTCTGCATATCAGGGTTCTGGCCGGAAAAGTGGCATTTAACTGTATCTATAATCAAAGCCATTATGAACCAGAGAGTGTACAGGCTGTACTGGAGGCTTATATGAGCCTTCTTCAGCAGATCACGACTGATGAGCAGGGGCAGGTTGGAAAGCTGCAGACGGATCAATTATCACGGATTGAGAATCATAAAGAGGAACGTGAGAAGCAATATCTCAAGAGAGTGCTGATACTGGCAGAAAATCCTGTATTCAGCAAGCTTCCGGCGGAAGAACTGGAAAAGCTGGCACTGTCTGCACAGATCATGCAGTGTACAGAATACGATGTTGTCCTGACAGAAGGAGAGGTAGTCGAAACGACGACATTTATTATAGAAGGCAGTGTAAAAATAAGCAAGACAGGAAAAGATGGCTGGGAACGCCCAATCCTGTTATTAAAAAAGAACCAGATGCTGACCGGACAATGGATTCAGGAGGATAGGCATTCGGGCTTTACAATGACGGCCAATTCAATGAATACAACACTGATGCATATACCGATTCCGGTCATGATAGATTTGATGAGCAGATATCCCGGTGTTGCCAGAGCATGCTTCGGAATGGCAAATGACAGATATATGAGGGTGGTCAAACTATGGATGAATGCAGACTAAAAAGGGTATTAGCAGGGTTTCTGGCGGCAGTCCTGATGACAGGAACGCTGACAGCATGTACTACAGCCGGAAATACAGAAAATAGAGAAACAGTATCGCAAATAAACAAGGTTGACATAACACAACAAAGCGAAGAAGAACAGACAGAGAGTACAACCAAACAGCAGCCAGCTGACACGTCGAAGACTGATTTTGAGCAGAAAAGTCAGGCGGAGCAGATACTGGCGAATATGACTTTGGATGAGAAAATCGGTCAGATGATGTTGGTCGATTTTCGTTCATGGAAAAGTGCAGAGATGGAAGAGGCAGAAGATTTGACGGTCATGAATGACGAAATTGCCCAGGTGATCAGTGATTATCATATCGGTAATATCATTCTGTTCGGAGAAAATACAAAGACGACAGACCAGACAGTCCGTCTGACCGATGCCATGCAGCAGGCAGCCATGAAATCAGATCAGTTGCCGCTGATGATCGGAATCGATCAGGAGGGCGGTATCATTACGAGACTGGGTCAGGAAACCTGTATGCCCGGTAATATGGCAGTCGGAGCAACAGGAAATACAGAGTATGCTTACGACACAGGCCAGGTAATCGGAGAGGAATTAAAGGTGCTTGGCATCAATGCGACTTTTGCGCCGGATGCAGATGTGAATGATAATCCAGAAAATCCGATTATCAATCTGCGTTCCTTTGGAGATGATGCGAATCAGGTAGCAGAATATGCCGTGAGAATGCAGGAGGGCCTGAACGATGCCGGTGTATCAGCATGTGCAAAACACTTTCCGGGACATGGAAATACTGCGACAGATACGCATACAGGACTTTCGATTGTAGAAAAATCAAAAGAGGAATGGAAACAATGTGAACAACTGCCATTTCAGGCAGCAACGGACAACCAAATTGATATCATTATGACGGCTCATATTCAGTATCCCGGTCTGGATGATACGCAGACAATCTCCAAAGAAGACGGTTCTCTCATTTATCTTCCGGCAACACTTTCCAAGAAAATCGTAACAGGGATTTTAAAGGGGGAGATGAATTACGGAGGAGTCGTTTTAACAGATGCGATGGATATGCAGGCAATCACGACGCACTTTGGTAAGACGGAGGCTGTTCTTATGGCAATCAATGCAGGAGTGGATATGCTCTGCAATCCAACCAGCTTAAAATGTAGTGAAGATGCCATAAAGCTGAGGAATATCTATGATTCAATCAAGGAAGCAGTGACATCGGGAAAAATCTCAGAGGATCGGATAGATGATGCTGTCTTACGCATCCTGCAGCTGAAAGAAAAACGCGGCATTCTGGATATACAGAACGACATGAGGCAATCCGAAACAGCTGACACGGAATCTGTAGATCATGAAGCAGCACTCAACAAACAGGTGAAACAGGCAGAGCAGATCGTTGGCAGTCAGGCACATCGTGAAAAAGAAAGAGAGATTGCAGAAGCCGCCATTACATTATATAATCAAAGTGACAAAAAGCCAGTTTTACCCAAAGCAGGAGAGACAATCCTTTTTGTTATGCCTGATGAGGGTACCTGTAACAGCATCAAATTTGCAGTCAGCAGACTATCTGCGGAAAAAACGATACCTGAGATTCAGTCAGAGTATTATCTATATGAGGAAATGCAGAACCCGGATCAGGAATGCAAAAAAAAGCTGGAGTCAGCAGACTATATACTGATCGGCTCTAAACTGAGTGCATCAGTGATGGACCAGCCGGATCACTGGCAGATTGCATTTCCGCAGAAATTGTGTGAATACATCAAGACAAAGGATATCTGTGATAAGACTGCAGTATTGAGTCTGGCACTCCCATATGATGCTGCAAATTATCCGGATGAACAGGTGTATCTTGCATATGGTTATCATACGATGAGCCGTGAAGATGCAGAGAACGGGGTCATTACAGGTAAATACGGTCCGAATATTCCGGCGGCAGTTGGAGCAGCACTGGGAGCATTTTCACCGAAAGGAAAGCTTCCTGTTAAAATCAAGTAAATGAGGTAGACAGATGATGGACAGAATGATAAAAAGAAAGAACAATCTGTGGAGACTGGCAATATTGATTAGTGTATTGCTGGTAACAGGGATATTGGCGATGTCGCATGCACAGACGATACAGGCAGCAGAAGCGGGACAGGAAATTACAGTGCTGTTTACACATGACATCCATTCTTATCTGGCTCCGAAGGATGACGGAACGGGAGAAAAATATGGTCTGGCCAGAGTGGCTACGATGATAGAGGAACGGAAGGCAGTTCATGACACGACGATACTGGTTGATGGCGGGGATTTTTCAATGGGAACGTTGTATCAGGCGCTATATCCACAGGAGGCAGCCGAGCTGGTCATGCTTGGAAAACTGGGATTTGATGCGACGACACTTGGAAACCACGAATTCAATTATCGTGAAGAAGGATTATCAGAGATGCTGAATACTGCAAAGGCAAAGGAAGACACAGGAGAGGTGGTTCTTCCTGAGTTATTGCTCTCTAATCTGGACTGGAGCAGGAATACAACAGAAGAAAATCAGAAACTGAAAAAGGCATGGGACAATTATGGAGCAAAAGATTATGCAGTGATAGAACGTAATGGAGTCAGAATCGGATTGTTTGGTATATTTGGCAAAGATGCAGCAGATGTGTCTCCGCTATGCGGTCTGGTATTTGAGGATCAGATCGAATCAGCGAAGAAAGCGGTTGCAGCTTTGGAGGCGGAGCAGGTGGATCTGATTGTCTGTCTGTCACATTCCGGAACCTGGAGTGATCCGGCTAAATCTGAGGATGAGCAGCTTGCAAAGGCCGTTTCGGGAATAGATGTCATTATCAGCGGGCATACCCATACAACGCTGGAACAGCCAATCGTAATCGGCAGTACCTATATTGTATCCTGTGGCTGTTACGGACACAATCTGGGAGAATTGTCCCTTCAGAGAAATACTGACGGACGTTATGATATGAAAGAGTATCATATATATCCGATGACAGCTGATGTCAAGCAGAATGAGAAAATCACAGCGGAGCTGAAAAACTATCAGAAGGACATTAATGAGAAGTATTTGAGTCGTTTTGGCTATACCTATGATGAAGTGATTGCGCATAATGCGGTGGACTTTATCTCGATTGATGACCTGGAGACTAAGGGAATCAGTGAGGAGCCTCTGGCAAATCTGATTGCAGATGCGTACCGCTACGGAGTGGAGACAACGGAGGGCAATGACGGGATTCCGGTGGATGTCGCAATCGTAGGAAAAGGGATGATCAGGGAAAAAATACCAGTCGGTGATGTCAAGGTAAAGGATGTTTACGATGTCTGTGCACTGGGTGTCGGGCCGGACGGGATTTCCGGTTATCCGATGGTCAGTATCTGGCTGAATGGCAAGGAACTCGAGATCGTTGCCGAGATCGATGTTTCTATATCGGACGGAGGGACTTCACAGATGTATCCGGGTGGTATCGGCTGGAGCTATAATCCGAACCGTCTGATTCTGAACCGCGTGACAGAAGTGTTTGAAATGAACAGTGACGGGAGGACGGTTCCGGTTGATCAGGAAAAGCTGTATCGTGTTGTAACACCGTTGTATTGTGTTCAGATGCTTGGTACTGTGCAGGACAAATCCAAAGGATTATTGAGTGTCACTCCGAAGAATCAGGATGGAGAGGCTATCACAGATTATGAGAACTATATTATATATGATCATACTACCGGAGAAGAATTAAAAGAGTGGGAGACTCTGGCAATGTATCTGGAGTCCTTTGAACCGACCATCAATGACCTGCCTGAGGTACCTGCTGATTATGGAGAACTGCAGGGAAGAAAGATCATGTCGGATTCCAAAAACCTGATCGAATTGATGAAGAACCCGAATAAAATATCCATCCTCCTCTATTGTATTATTTTAATGGTTCTGTTGATCATTGTATGGATTGTCAGATTTGTGGTTTATAAAAGAAAAAATAAAAAGCAGCGGTAGATTCTGCGATAAACGAATGACGGGAAGATGATCGGGTTATGATGAATTTAAGCTTTAATGTAAATGTACTGATAGATCTGCTGGCTTTGTTCGTCGTTGCTGCAATCAGACTGAGTGAGAAAAAGGAACAGCCGAATGTACTCTATAAAAGGCTGTTTGACTGGCTGTGGATGACGATTTGCGGCGTTTTAATATTGGATATTCCGGCATGGATGTTAGACGGGGTGATGTTTCCGGGAGCACGCCTGATCTGTTATATACTGGATACAGGATACTATACATGTCAGATCCTGTTTTGCTATTTGTGGATTTTGTTTTCCATTAAATGGTGCGGATTTGTTCAGTATGATAAGAAAATCAAATATTTTGCAGGAATACCGGCGCTGGTTGAGGCATTTCTGGTATTGATCAATCCTCTGACCGGGTGGATTTTTGTGATTGACGAGCATAATATCTATTTCAGAGGAAGCCTGTATGTATATAATCTGATTCCTTTCTATTTTTATATTCTCGGGGCACTTTTCTTTGCAGCTGCCGGATTCTATAAAGAGAAGGATGCTGAGCAGAGAAGACAATCCGTGTCCTTGGTAGTATATATGTTTCTCCCGGTTGTAGGAACCGTTCTGGAGTCTTTGTATTATGGAATCTCCTTGATCTGGCCATTTACAACACTATGTCTGCTGATGGTTTATATGAACGTACAGCAGCAGACGATGAGCCAGCAGCGTTTTTCTATTATTGAAAAAGAGAAGGAACTTGTGGAGAGCAGGATGGCAATTATGCTGTCACAGATTCAGCCACATTTTTTGTATAATACACTTGGTACGATTCGCGCACTGTGCAGGCGGGAGCCACTGCGGGCAGAACAGGCAATGCTGGAATTCACAGAGTTTTTGCGGGGAAATATTGACTCCTTAACTGCGGAAAAGCCGATATCCTTTGAGCAGGAGCTGTCCCATACGAAGCATTATCTGGAACTGGAACTGATGCGCTTTACAGACAGACTACATATTGAGTGGGACATCAGGACGATGGAATTCAGGATACCGACGCTGACACTACAGCCGATTGTTGAAAATGCTGTCCATTATGGCATCAGTATGAAAGAGGATGGCGGAATCATTCAGATTTCCACATATGAAGAGGAACAGGAATTTGTAGTCATAGTGAAGGACGACGGCGTGGGATTTGAATCAGCTGATTCTGATCGCCGTACAGGAGTCAGCAGGTCTCATATTGGGATTCCGAATGTCAGAGAGAGATTGAGAACGCTATGCAACGGGACACTCACAATAGACAGTGCCAATGGGATGGGAACGACGGTCACGATCAGGATACCGAAGGAGAGAGAATCATGCTGATATTTGCAATGGATGATGAGGAACTGATGCTGGAGGAATTGGCAGATGCTATCCAAAAGGCTCAGCCAGAGGCAGAGGTAAGGGCGTTTCGCAAAAGCTCTGAACTGCTGAATGAGATGATAGAGCATAAACAGTATCCGGAAATTGCGTTTCTGGATATTGAGACGCCGGGTATGAGTGGTGTGGAGATGGCTAAGAAAATCAAACAGTATAGTCCACTCACGAATATTATATTTGCAACGGGTTATTCTGAGTATGCAGTGGAGGCACACCGGCTGCATGTCAGTGGGTATGTCCTGAAGCCGGTTACAGAGGATGCAGTCAGGAGAGAACTCACCGAGCTGAGGCATCCGGTGCCACGGCCTGACGATGAACGTGTCAAAATCAAAACCTTTGGGCATTTTGAAATATTTGTGGATGATGAGCCAGTCAAGTTTGCATATTCAAAGACAAAAGAGCTGCTGGCACTTCTGGTAGACCGCAATGGCGCTTTTTGCACGAGCCGTGAGGCCGTGGCAGCACTATGGGAGAACGAAGAGGATCTGGAGAAGAAGAATACATATATTAAGCGGTTAAGATCGGATTTGAATTCTACATTAGCCGGGTTGGAGTGCGCAGACATTATAGAAAAGAAGCGGGGCATGCTGTGCATCCGGCCAAGAAAAGTATCCTGTGATTACTACGACTGGCTCAAGGGACTGCCATATGCCATCAATGCCTATCAAGGAGAATACATGTCCCAGTACAGCTGGAGCGAGGCAAGGATTGAGCATTTCAAAGAAAAAGGTTAAAGAAAAAGGTAAAGAAAAATAAAAATAAAAAATAAAAATAAAAAAGTACTTGCAAAGGTGAAACAAATACGTTAGAATATGCTAGTACTGTTTCGGTACGAAAATAAATGGCTCGTTGGTCAAGCGGTTAAGACGCCGCCCTCTCACGGCGGAATCATGGGTTCGATTCCCGTACGGGCTACTGACTGTTATATAACAGCCCAACCCTGAAAGACGCATTAAACATTTTTTGTTTAGTGTGTTTTTTGCATCATGGGGAAAGGCAACCTATTTTATGAGGAGATTCTCCATGCTGTACATTTTAATCAACTGGATCTATATCGGCATCACATCTTATATTCTCGGAGCATTTCTATTAAGATGTTTTCGGAAGATTTTTCATTATGAAGGAAAAAACAGCATTACAATGTGTCTGATGACAGGGGTTGCAGCGGCAACGGTATATGCCGGTTATTTCAGCGTATTTGCAGGAGTCTCTTTGGCGGCCAACATTGTGATGCTGATCTTTTGTGCAGCAATCCTGCTTTTTGAGAGAAAGACATTTATGATGGAACTGAAGGAACAGCTGGCGGAACAAAAGTCGTTTTATTTCATTCTTTATGCCCTGATTGCTTTCGTGGTCGCATATTACTGTGCAGGAACGAACTTCGTCTATGACAGCGGTCTGTATCATGCACAGAGCATCCGGCTGGCAGAAGACTATGGCGTGATCAAAGGTATTGCAAATATACATGAACGCTTCGGTTATAACAGCTCCTATTTCTGCCTGGCAGCACTTTATAGTATGAAGGATGTGTTTGGCCAGTCCATGCATGCGGTTCACGGATTAATCGCAGTGATTCTCTCAGCGGCATCCATAAGGGGAATCTGGGAGCGTCGCTCCTGGAAACAGACAGCAGGCAATCTGTGCAGGCTTGCTCCCATTTTGTATACGATGATTATTGCGACAGAAATCGTCTCTCCGGCAACGGATTATATTACAGTATATTACGTGATGTGGATCGTGATCTCGTGGGCTGAACTGGTCGAGGACGGAGAACGGGAGATTGCACCCTATGCCTTCTACTGCATCATGGCAGCTTTTCTGGTATCTCTCAAACTGACGGCAGCCTGTATGGCACTGCTTGTCCTATATCCGGCATACAGACTGGTCAAAGAAAAGAAATGGAAGGAAGTATGGATGTGCCTCGGACTTGGAATCGCCGTTGCAGCGCCTTATTTCATCCGCAATTATTTTATATCCGGCTGGCTGATCTATCCCTTCGAGGCAATTGACCTGTTTTCTGTTGACTGGAAGCTTCCGAAGGAAACCGTCATCGGAGATGCCATGGATGTGAAGGTTTATGCGCGCTATCTCTATGACCGCACCGCAATCAATCAGAATATTCTGCAGTGGTTTCCGACCTGGTGGAAAGGACAGAAATCTGTGGAACGCTGGTTTTCACTGGCGGCATTTGCAGCAGTCGGTGCAGAAATTGTGAATCTGCTGATGCAGGGGATAACTTACTTGAAGTTTAGAAGCAAAGCAGCAGGGAAACAAACAGGTTATGTGGCAATCACATTTTTAAAGGCAGTTGTCTTTATCAGCTTCCTCTCGTGGCTCTTTACTTCGCCGCTGCACCGTTATGGTTATGCATTTGTACTGACCTTACCATTGCTATTTGCAGGAAGCTTTCTAACCAATGTGAAGGATCAGAAGCTGTGGCGGCGTCTGGTATCCTGTCTCAGCGCACTGGCAGTGCTGTTTATCCTGTGGATCCCGACGTACCGTATCCTGAAGGAAGATCTTCTGTTTGCATGGAATGCCCGCAGTGATACTTCTTATATGGTCAGACAGAAGGATTATCCGCAGCCGGCCATGCTGTCAGAGGACTTGAACGGTATTACGATTTATTACCCTGAGGAAGCCGGAGGGCAGTCCTGGTACTATGCGTTTCCGGCAACCAATTTCGGAGAAAATATCCAGTACTGGGAGAACCGTGGAGCGACATTAGAGGATGGTTTTCACCATAGAATAAATTAATTTCCCCTGAACACTTGCATTTCATGCCAATAAGTGTTATCATATTTAAAGTTAATAAGGTATTACGAAGATAAGAGTGGGCAGCAGTCCACTCTTAAAATTTTGTTAGGGCAGAATTCTGAATATCCATTCAGAGCCATTTGAGAGGAGAGACTGCAATTGTCTAAAAGAGAAGACTACGAAGCAAGGACAGAACAGCTGTTGGCACCTATTATAGAGGCCAATCGGTTTGAACTCGTGGATGTAGAGTATGTAAAGGAAGGAAGCAACTGGTATCTGCGGGCATATATTGATAAGCCGGGAGGCATCACAATCGACGATTGTGAACTTGTCAGCCGTGCACTGTCAGATGTACTGGATCGAGAGGATTTTATACCGGACGCCTATATTATGGAGGTCAGCTCACCGGGACTCGGACGTCCGCTCAAAAAGCCAAAGGATTATGACAGAAGCATCGGCAAGGATGTAGAGATTAGAACCTATCAGGCAATCAATCATGAAAAGGAATTTGTAGGAGCCTTAAAATCCTACGATAAAGATACAGTTACAATCATCATCAATGAAGAAGAGACCACATTTGCGAAGTCAGACATAGCATTGATCAGACTCGCATTGGAACTTTAGGAGGGAAAAGGAAAAATGAACAAGGAATTAATGGAAGCACTGGATATTTTGGAAAAGGAAAAAGACATCAGCAAAGAGACACTGTTCGACGCAATCGAGAATTCTCTGATTACTGCTTGTAAAAACCATTTCGGAAAATCCGATAATGTCAGAGTTGAGATCAATCGTGACACTTGTGATTTCATGGTATACGCAGACAAAACCGTTGTGAAAGAAGTGGAGGATCCTGTTATGGAAATCAGCCTAGCAGATGCAAAGCTGATAGATCCGAAGGTAAAGGCAGGAGCAGTCCTTCCCATCGAGGTAAAGAGCAAGGAGTTCGGCCGTATTGCAACACAGAATGCTAAGAATGTCATTCTGCAGAAAATCCGTGAGGAAGAGCGTTCCGTACTTTACAATCAGTATTACGGAAAAGAAAAGGATGTTGTGACCGGTATCGTACAGAGAAATGTCGGCAAGAACATCAGTATTAATCTTGGCAAGGTAGATGCATTGCTTGCAGAGAATGAGCAGGTCAAGACAGAGGTATTAAAGCCGACTGAAAGAGTAAAGGTATACATTCTGGAGGTCAAGGATACGACAAAGGGACCCAAGATCCTTGTGAGCAGAACTCATCCGGAGCTGGTGAAGAGACTGTTCGAGTCTGAGGTGACAGAGGTGAAGGACGGTACGGTAGAGATCAAAAGTATTGCCCGTGAAGCCGGCAGCAGAACAAAGATAGCAGTATGGTCCAACAATCCGGAGGTAGATGCAGTCGGAGCATGTGTCGGTATGAACGGTTCACGTGTGAACATGATTGTTGACGAACTGCGTGGAGAAAAAATCGATATTATCAACTGGGATGAGAATCCTGGAATCTTAATCGAGAATGCACTGTCACCGGCGAAGGTCGTTTTCGTGATTGCAGATGGCGATGAGAAGACAGCCAAGGTGGTCGTGCCTGATTATCAGCTGTCACTTGCCATCGGTAAGGAAGGACAGAATGCAAGACTTGCAGCGCGTCTGACAGGATTTAAGATTGATATCAAGAGTGAGACACAGGCTAAGGATGCGCCGGGCTTCAGAATGGAAGACTACTATGATGAAGAAGAGTACGATGAAGAGTATGAGGAAGGTGCGGAAGAATATATAGATGAGGAACCGGTGGCAGATACGGAAGCTGCACCGGAGGAGTAACAGAATCATCTGCAGAAAGGGGCAGTCAACATGGCAAAGAAAATCC
>CAYRJT010000041.1:0-12240 GCA_964424675.1 uncultured Lachnospiraceae bacterium | reverse complement strand
ACTGGACTGTATCAATCAGCCGAATGACATCAAGTGTGTCGATCCGGAAGAATATAATGAACTGGCAGATGAGATCCGTCAGTTCCTAATAGAGAAAATCAGTGTATCGGGCGGACATCTCGGATCCAATCTGGGAGCTGTAGAGCTGACAATGGCACTTCATCTGTCATTGAATCTGCCTGAGGATAAAATTGTATGGGATGTGGGGCATCAGTCCTATACACATAAGCTTTTGACTGGCAGAAAAGAAGGATTTGATGTACTGAAGAAGTATGGTGGCATGAGTGGATTCCCCAAGCGTAAGGAAAGTGACTGTGATGCCTTTGATACAGGACACAGCTCAACCTCTGTCTCTGCAGGACTAGGTCTCGTGAAGGCCCGCGATATTAATGGTGAGGGTCATACAGTAGTATCTGTGATCGGAGACGGTGCCCTGACTGGCGGTATGGCATATGAAGCACTGAATAATGCTTCCCGGCTGGAGACGAACTTTATCATTATTCTGAATGATAATAATATGTCCATAGCTGAAAATGTAGGTGGTGTATCCAAGTATCTGCAGAGCATCAGAACTGCAGATGCATATAAGGGCTTTAAGGTCGGACTGGAAAACAGTTTGTTAAAGATACCCAAGTATGGCGACGCGGTGGTTGATACTTTAAAACGATATAAGAGCGGTATCAAACAACTGGTCGTACCGGGAATGTTTTTTGAGGATATGGGCATTACCTATCTCGGACCTGTAGACGGTCATGATATCAAGGCAATGATGAAGGTGCTCAGAGAGGCGAAGAAGGTTCAGAAGGCTGTTCTGGTACATGTCATCACAAAGAAGGGCAAGGGTTATCTGCCGGCAGAGAGACATCCAGCCAGATTTCATGGTGCTGAACCATTTGAGATCGAGACAGGTCTTCCAACTAAGAATCGAACAAAAGCAAATTATACAGATGTATTTTCAACAGTGATGACCAAGCTTGGTGCCCGAAATGAAAATGTGGTCGCCATTACGGCAGCCATGCCTGACGGTACCGGTCTGAAACGGTTTTCTAATATGTATCCAGAACGTTTTTTTGATGTGGGAATTGCAGAAGAACATGCAGTTACATTTGCGGCAGGATTGGCTGTCGGCGGATTAAAGCCGATTGTGGCAGTCTATTCATCCTTCCTGCAGCGTGCCTACGATCAGATCCTGCATGATGTATGCATTCAGGATCTGCCGGTGGTATTTGCCATTGACAGGGCAGGACTTGTTGGCAGCGACGGAGAGACCCATCAGGGAATTTTTGATCTTTCTTATCTGTCCTCGATACCGAACATGCATGTGATGGCTCCCAAGAATAAGTGGGAACTATCAGATATGATGAAGTTTGCAGTTGCCTTTGATCATCCGGTTGCAATCAGATATCCCAGAGGAGAGGCATACGATGGCCTGAAGGAGTTTCGGGCACCGGTTGTGCTGGGAAAGAGTGAAATCCTTTACGAGGAAGGAGATATCGCACTGCTGGCTGTAGGCAGTATGGTCAAGACCGCTCAGACAGTCAGAGCCCAGCTGAAGGACAGAGGGTATTCCTGCAGTCTGGTCAATGCCAGATTTGTGAAGCCGATTGATGAAGAGATGGTTACGGCGATGGCAGGCTTTCATAAATTAATCGTTACAATGGAGGAAAATGTACTCAGCGGCGGATTTGGTGAAAAGGTACGTGAATACAAGGATCGGATGAAGCTCGGGACAGATGTCCTGAATATAGCGCTTCCGGATGAGTATGTAGAACATGGCAATGTGGAACTGCTGAAAAAGGAAGTGGCGATAGACAGTGATTCCATCGTCAAGAAGATCATCGCGGAGTATGTCAGCCTATGAAAGAACGTTTAGATGTATTGCTCGTCAAACAGGGTCTGGCAGAGTCACGTGAGAAGGCAAAGGCAATCATTATGTCTGGAAATGTATTTATCAGAGGACAGCGTGAAGATAAGGCCGGGACAACCTTTGAAGAGGAAGGACTGGAAATCGAAATCAAGGGATCGACGCTGCCATTTGTCAGCCGTGGCGGACTGAAGCTGGATAAGGCCATGAAGGTATTTGATATTGCGGTACAGGATATGGTCTGTATGGATATTGGAGCCTCTACAGGCGGATTTACAGACTGCATGCTGCAAAATGGTGCACGTAAGGTATATTCTATTGATGTGGGTCATGGACAGCTGGCGTGGTCGTTGCGTCAGGATGACAGAGTTGTCTGTATGGAAAAAACAAATTTCAGGTATGTCACAACGGCAGATATTCCAGATGTGATTGCATTTGCGGCAACGGATGTGTCTTTTATATCACTGACGAAGATTCTTCCGCCGGCATATACACTGCTTGCAGAACAGGCCTATATGGTGTGCCTGATCAAGCCGCAGTTTGAGGCAGGCAGAGAGCATGTCGGAAAAAAGGGCGTTGTCAGGGATTCTGCGATACACGAAGAAGTGATCGAGAAGATTGTCCTGCATTGTATGAGCATCGGCTTTTCAATTGCCGGTATGGATTATTCCCCCATAAAGGGCCCTGAGGGAAATATTGAGTACCTTTTATTGATCCAAAAGACAGGCAAGATGATCACGGAAGACAAGAAAGCTGAAATCAAAGAGCTGGTAGAGAAGGCTCATATGTCTTTATAGAGAAAACCAGAGGTGGGAAATGAAACATTTCTTTGTGGTGACGAATCGAAGTAAAAATGAAGCACTGGCTACGGCACAGCAGATTCTGAGTTTTCTGAAGAATCATGGATGCCATTGCGATATGCAGGACTTTGTCCGTTATTCGAAGGACAATCAGGACGGACATCTGAAAGAAACAGATATTCCGGAACAGACAGAATGCATTATCGTTCTTGGCGGAGATGGTACGCTGATCCAGACAGCCAGAGACATGGCAAAGAAGGATATCGCAATGATCGGAGTCAATCTTGGCAGGCTGGGTTATCTTGCAGAGATTGAAAAAGAGCATATTGAACAGACCCTGGAGCGTCTGATCACAGATGAATATGAAACAGAAGAGAGAATGATGCTGTGTGGCATCACAAATATAGATGGAAAAGAGCTGGATAAGGAGTTTGCACTCAACGATATTGTCATTACAAGAAGCGGCTCCCTGCGCCTGATTACCTTTCATGTATATGTAAACGGAAAGCTTTTGAAAACATACGGCGCTGATGGTATTATTGTTTCAACACCGACAGGGTCTACCGGATACAATCTGTCTGCAGGCGGTCCGATTGTGGAGCCGGGAGCAAGGGTTTTGCTTCTGACACCCATTAATGCACATACACTGAATTCAAGAAGTATCGTGCTGTCACCTGAGGATGATATCAGAATTGAGATCGGAGCCGGAAGACATGGCAATATAGAAGCAGCAGAGGCAGTATTTGACGGAGCAGTGATTGCCGAGATGACCTCTGGAGATTATCTGAATATCGGCAGAGCCAAGGAGACAACGAGGATCATTAAGATGAGCAAAGAGAATTTTCTGGATGTACTGCGCAGAAAGTTCCAGGATGCGGAGTAAAATATGAAGAATAACAGACATCAGAAAATCGTCGAACTGGTACAGCAGCATGTGATCGATACGCAGGAGGAACTGGCCAGACGATTGAACGAAGCTGGATATGAGGTGACACAGGCAACTGTATCTAGAGATATTCGCCAGCTAAAGCTGACAAAAACATTAGGTGTTGACGGAAAGTCAAGATATACATTTTTGGGCGAGAGCGGTACAGAGCTGGCTGAAAAGTATATCAGAGTGTTGAAAGACGGACTGGTATCCATGGATATGGCACAGAATATTCTGGTAGTCAAAACGGTATCAGGCATGGCCATGGCTGTGGCGGCTGCATTGGATGCCATCAATTTCAGTGAAATCGTCGGCAGCATTGCGGGTGACGATACAGTGATGTGTGCTGTCAGAAGCGTAGAAGATACACGTATCGTAATGGATAAAATCAGAGAATTACAGAGGTAAGATATGTTAACAAATCTTCATGTGAAAAATCTGGCATTGATTGAGGAAGCAGAGATCGATTTTAAACCGGGACTCAATATACTGACAGGTGAGACCGGAGCAGGAAAATCCATCATCATTGACTCTGTTCTGTTTGCCTTGGGCGGCAAACTGTCCAAGGATTTTGTGCGTGACCAGGCAGACTATGCACTCGCAGAGCTGATTTTTGTCCCTGATACTGAGAAACAGCTGCAGGCAGTCAGAGATTTGGAGATTCCGGTTGAAGATGAAGTGATCATGCAGAGAAAAATTGTTAATGGCAGAAGTGTCAGCAGGGTAAACGGAGAAGTCGTAACAGCAGGCGTTCTTCAGGAACTGGCATCTATTTTGATTGATATTCATGGACAGTATGAACACCAGTCACTGCTCCAGAAGAAAAAACATATGCAGGTACTGGATGAATTCTGTGCCGGTGAATTGAAACCATTACTCAGCAAAGTCAGCGAGCAGTATCATCTGTATATGGAGCTGGAGCAGGAGTTAAAGGATGCAGAGACGACAGATGACAACAGAGACAAAGAGGCCGCTCTTGCACAGTTTGAGACAAATGAGATCAGACAGGCCCAGCTGAGGACAGGTGAAGATGCAGAACTGGAAATCAGTTATCGGAAGATGATCAATGCAAAGAAAATCATGGAGGGCATCAATGCTGTTCATTACAGTACCGGTTATGAATCGGAGAACGGAGCCGGAGAGAGTATCGGCAGAGCACTTCGTGAACTCAAAAATGTGGCAGGATATGATGAAGAACTGGAGTCCATGCTGCAGGAGCTATCAGAAATTGATGATCTTCTGAATGATTTTAACAGGCATGTATCAGACTATCTGTCAGATATGGAATTTGGAGATGATGAATTCAGACAGATTGAAGAAAGACTGAATACAATCAACCATTTGAAGGATAAGTATGGAAATTCTGTTGAAGAAATCATGAAATACTGTGAGGAACAGGAAGAAAAGCTGGAAAAACTGCTGGATTATGACACATATCTACAGGAACTTCGATTGAGAACATTCCGTGCAAAAGAAGAATTACTGAAATTATACGATCAGGTCACTGCAATACGCAGTCAGAATGCCGTCATCCTGGCAGACAGGATGAAGGAAGCTTTATCTGACCTGAACTTTCTGGATTCAAGGTTTTCTATAGAAGTACGTGTGTTACCGGATTACTATTCTGCTGCAGGTCATAATGAAGTGGAGTTCATGATCTCGACAAATCCGGGAGAGCGCGTAAAGCCGCTCGGAGAGGTGGCATCAGGAGGCGAAATGTCACGAATCATGCTGGCAGTCAAAACCGTGCTGGCTGATAAGGATGAGACATCCACTTTGATTTTTGATGAAATTGACTCCGGCATCAGCGGCAGGACAGCTCAAAAGGTATCGGAAAAGCTTGCGCTGCTGGCCGAAAATCATCAGGTGATCTGCATCACACATCTGCCGCAGATCGCAGCCATGGCGGACGCGCACTATGAAATCACAAAACAGACCACAGGTGAGCATACATTAACAAAAGTACTTGAATTGTCAGCAAAATCAGCTGTTCAAGAGCTCGCAAGACTGCTTGGCGGAGCAGAAATCACGAATGCGGTTTTACAAAATGCGGCGGAGATGAAAGAATTGGCCACTGCCAAGAAAAAGATGTTTGAAAAATAGAAAAAATCATATACTAAGAAAAGTGTACACCCTGTGTACGCTTTTTTTATTGACAGGAAAGAGCTCCTATTTTCAAATTTGAATTCATTGTGAGGTATAGGAATATGAATAAAAGATATCGTATATACAGACGCATGCTGATACTGACATGTGCCGCTGTAACAGTGCTGTTGTTTATAACCGCATACAGAGACCTTCAGAACAGCATACCTGATGAAATCAGGATTATCAACGGTCGTAAAGAACAACTGGATCTGAATACACCTATAACAGGTGTTATATACACTCCGCCACAGGATGATATGATTGAGGCATCGGCCATGAACGAGGTAAAGGTTAATTTATCGAAGCCGACGACCTTTATCACTTCAACAACCGGACGTTATGTAATGGACTGCAGACTGTTTGGAATCGTTCCTCTGAAACAGGTTGACTTTGCAGTGATTGAAGATACCAGCCTGCTTCCGGCAGGTATCCCCATCGGTATTTTTGTAGAAACTGACGGTGTACTGGTCATCAGCTCCGGAACAGTACGGGGACTGGACGGTACGGATTATGCTCCGGCGGAACATATACTCAACACAGGGGATTACATTGAACAGGTTAATCACGTGGAGCTGGCAGATAAGAAGGATCTGATCCGTTATGTCAGTGACAGCGGCGGAGAGGAACTGATCCTTGATATCCGCAGGGGAAGCGAACGGTTTCAGACGAAGGTAACACCCGTCATGTCTGCTGATGGTGTTTATAAGATTGGCGTGTGGGTCAGAGACAATATTCAGGGAATCGGGACGCTGACCTTTGTTGATGACGATCTCCGGTTTGGCGCGCTGGGGCATGGTATTAATGATGTAGATACCGCTCTGTTGATGGAGGTGGACTCGGGTACTCTTTATCATACACAGATTATGTCCGTGATCAGAGGTGAGAACGGAAAACCGGGAGAGCTGACAGGCATGATTGATTATTTGCCGGAAAATGTACTGGGGGAAATAACGAGTAATACGAATCATGGAGTATTTGGTACCGGAAATGAGTCAATCCTGAAGGCTGTATCAGGAGAAGCACTGCAAATCGGACTCAAACAGGACATTGAGATGGGACCTGCGCAGATTATCTGCTCCTTAAACGGGGAGCGTGAAACATATCAGGTGGAAATCAAAAGCATCGATCTGACTGCGGACAGTGTCAATCGAGGAATTGTATTGGAAGTAACGGATGAAAGACTACTATCAATGACAGGTGGTATCGTACAGGGCATGAGTGGCTCACCAATCATACAGAATCACAAGATTATTGGAGCTGTAACACATGTTTTTGTTCAGGATTCGACGAAGGGATTTGGAATCTTTATTGAAAATATGCTTGAAAAATGAAAAATTGACTCTAAAAGTGCGTATTATCACTCTTGTAGAAAAATGGTGAGTTTTATATACTGAGTAAGCATTGGCCATGCAAATCATAGAAAGAAGGAGAAACATGGGAATGGAAAAACTGAATGTCGCAATTTTTGATGACAATCGGCGAATGCTGGAGCTAGTCAGTGACGTACTTAAGAGTGAAAACGATGTAGAAGTGGTGGGGAGCGCATCAAACGGGGATGAAGCGTTGAATATCATCAGGAGAAAGGAGCCGGATGTTGTTTTGTTAGATCTGATCATGCCGAAGCTTGATGGAATGGAAGTGATGCATCGTGTCAAAAAAGATTTTTCTATAAAAAAACAGCCGGAATTTATCATACTTTCTGCTGTAGGAGATGAGCAGATCACAGAGGATGCATTTCTGATCGGAGCAAAGTATTTTATCATGAAGCCCTTTGATCCGGAGGTCATCAAGAACAGAATCAGAATGATGAGAGAAGGACGCCTGAGAAGAGGTCTTGAAGTAAACAGAAGCCGTGAGATCAGTCAGCAGGACAACCTGCAGGAACATCATCTGGAGAGTGATGTGACAGATATGATACACGAAATCGGAGTGCCGGCGCATATAAAAGGATATCAATATCTGAGAGATGCAATTATGATGTCGGTCAATGATATTGAGATGCTTGGATCTATCACGAAGATCCTGTATCCGACGATTGCAAAAAAGTATCAGACAACGCCAAGCCGTGTAGAACGCGCAATTCGACATGCAATCGAGGTGGCATGGAGCAGAGGAAAAATGGATACCATTGATGCTTTGTTTGGATATACCATTAATATGGGCAAAGGAAAACCGACAAATTCAGAGTTTATCGCTATGATAGCAGATAAAATCAGAATCGAATATAAAATGAACAGATAAGACTTTTCAGAAAAGTCAGGATGATGTATAATCAAGACATATTAAGCAACGGGAGGATTATACATGAAAAAAGTACTTTTTGCAGCATCAGAGAGTGTACCGTTTATAAAAACAGGCGGATTGGCAGATGTAGTCGGATCCCTTCCCAAATGTTTTGATAAACGGTATTTTGACGTCAGGGTTATGATGCCTAAATATATGAGTATTCCAAAGGAATTCAAGGACCAGATGAAATATCTGACGCATTTCTATATTGACCTTGCATGGCGCTCACAGTATGTAGGTATTTTGGAAATGGAATACGAGGGCATTCAGTTTTACTTTATAGATAACGAGTATTATTTTTCTGGACCAAAGCCGTATGGGGATATTTATTCAGATATTGAGAAGTTTTCTTTTTTCTCAAAGGCAGTTTTGGCGGCACTTCCTGCGATTGGATTTCAGCCAGATATCATTCACTGCCATGACTGGCAGACGGGCCTGATTCCTGTATTTATGAAAGAAAGATTTCGTGAAGGTGAGTTTTTTGCCAGTATGAAGTCTGTTATGACGATACATAATCTGAAGTTCCAGGGTGTGTGGGACGTGAAGTCTATTAAGGACATGACCGGCCTGCCCGAGTATTTCTTTACACCTGACAAACTGGAAGCATATCAGAACGCAAATCTGTTGAAGGGTGGACTGGTATTTGCAGATGCGATTACAACTGTCAGTAATACTTACGCTGAGGAAATCAAGATGCCATTCTATGGAGAAGGACTGGATGGACTCATGCGTGCCAGGGCGAATGATCTGCGCGGTATTCTGAATGGAATTGATTACGAGGAATACAATCCAGAGACAGACTCCTGTATTGATTATCCGTATAATGCGGTTGATTTCCGCAAAGAGAAGATCAAGAACAAACGGGCACTGCAGGCAGAACTCGGCCTGGAGCAGAATGATAAGAAATTCATGATCGGTATTGTCAGCAGATTGACTGATCAAAAAGGATTTGATTTGATAGCATATGTTATGGATGAACTGTGTAGAGAGGATATTCAGATTGTAATCCTGGGAACAGGTGAAGACCGTTATGAGAATATGTTCCGGCATTTTGACTGGAAATACGGAAATAAGGTCTCAGCCAATATCTATTATTCTGAGGAATTGTCACATAAGATCTATGCGTCAGCAGATGCGTTTCTGATGCCGTCACTCTTTGAGCCATGCGGGCTGAGCCAGCTGATGTCTCTTCGATATGGTACGATACCCATCGTGCGTGAGACCGGTGGACTCAAGGATACTGTAGAGCCGTACAATGAATATGAAAGTACCGGAACAGGCTTCAGCTTCAGTAATTATAATGCGCATGAGATGCTGCGCACAATCCGTTATGCACACAGCATTTATCAGAACAAAAAACGTGAATGGAATAAAATGATAGACCGCGCTATGGCAGCTGATTTCTCATGGCATACCTCAGCCATGAAATACCAGGAACTCTACACGTGGCTCGCTGGCTAAAGGGGTGGCATGGCTCAAGAACATTCGTGAATTCCTGCTATATCCGTCCCGATCATCATAGAGTAATTCGTATAGTAGACGACAAAGCCCGGTTTCCCACCTCCGGGCTTTTTCACGTTCTTTTTTTCGGTATAGTCGATCTCGACCTTCTCCTGCCCACGCCCTTTGGAATAAAATGCGGCCAGTCTCGCAGCTTCCTCGAAGGCACGATCGGGTAGCTGCGTATCTCCATTTGCCCTGAGCACTACATGAGAACCCGGAATCCCCTTTGCATGGAACCACCAGTCATTTCCTGTTGCAAACTGAAAGGTCAGTTCCTCATTCTGATAATTGTTCTTGCCGACATAGATATCGTAGCCGTCGCTGCTGATGTAGTGAAAAGGCTTGCTGGTTACCTTCTCTTTTTTCATACCGGGCTTTCCGTGTCTCCTGATATAGCCGCTTTCCGTCAGCTCTTCCTTAATCTGTACCAGATCAGCCTCCTGCAGCGCAATATCCAGTGAGGTCAGTACAGATTCCAGATGGGTGATTTCATCCTTTGTTTCCTGAATCAGTGTTGTTAATGCCTCTTCGGTTCTTTTCAGCTTATTATATTTATCAAAATATTTTTTTGCATTTTCACTGGGTGTCAATATGGGATCAAGTGGAATTGTCATCATTTGATCCGTATAGTAATTCAGAGCATCAAATGATCGGCAGCCGGATTCCAGATTGTAGCCGTAGGTATTGATCAGTTCGCCATATACCTTGTATTTCTCTTTTTTTTCAGTATCCCGCAGCTGCTTGAGCTGGAGATCGTATTTCTTTGTATTCCGTTCCAGAGCTGTCTGTGCGATCTTTCTCAGGTCAACGGATTTCTGGCGGATGCGTGTGACAATATTTTTTGTGGCATAATAAGTCTCCAGGATTTTTGAAACAGAGGGATCCTCTTGACATTCACAGTCTGCGTACTGCTGCAGAAGAACCGGGGAAAATTCTATGGGAACCCCGCCCTTTGATAGAATATTCGGCGAAAAGCGATGCAGCTTCACATCCTCCATCAGCTGAAGAAACTGTTTTCCGACATGCGTCAGAATGTCGGTGTCTATGGTGTTGGCAGGCTGTGCAGACTCAACAGATGCACGATAACAGATTTCCTCTGCGATGACCGGCGATATCCCAGTAAAGGAGGAGTAGATGGCCTTCGCAAGCGGCATTGGCTTGCTTTTTATGATGGAAACAAAGGCAGCTGCATCGGACAGGCTGACAGGATCCTGCTTGTCCTGCGTTTCAGGAATGAAATAATCGCGTCCAGGCAATACTTCCCGGACAGAGCTGACAGCATTGGATATATGTTTGATACTGTCTATTACCATGGATTGATCATTCAGAAAGATAATATTGCTGTGTTTCCCCATGATTTCAATCACGAGTGTTTTCCTGCAAAGATCTCCAAGCTCATCCAGATGCTCTATTTCAAAACGCACGATACGTTCCAGTCCGGGCTGCGTGATGGATATGATTCGGCCATTTTGGATATGCTTTCGGAGCAGCATGCAGAAATTAGGTGCTGTCATGGGACTTGGTTTATTGACCTCTGTAAGATATAAAAAGGGAAGAGAAGCACCTGCCGAAATCAGCAGACGCTGTTGCCCTCCATTGTTCTTGATCGTCAGCAGCAGCTCATCATTTTCAGGCTGTGCAATTTTATAGATTCTTCCGTCTAAAAGAGTCTGATTGAATTCATATACGAGATTTGCAATTGTAATTCCGTCCAGTGCCATGTTGATCCTCCTGTCAAGAGACTGTATCGGATGTATCATGTCATCCGGTGAAGTCATTTCGATGTGTTATCGAGTATAACACATTCAAATTATTGTTACAATCAATGAAACACAGGCTTCAAAAAATAAGAAAAATACGCAGGATTCGCGTCTTGACGCAAAAGTTTTATTGCACTATAATATAATGAAGTACGCAGCCGGGGCTGTGACATAAAGGAGAACGCTAATGATTAAGAGCATGACAGGATTCGGACGCTGTGAAGTATCCGATGCGAGCCGAAAGTTCACCGTAGAGATGAAGGCTGTCAATCACAGATACCTAGATGTGAACCTAAAGATGCCAAAAAAGTTCAGCTTCTTTGAGTCCTCAATCAGAAATACGCTGAAAAATTATATCCAGCGTGGTAAAGTAGATGTCTTCATTACGTATGAGGATTTTACAGAAAACAATCTTTCTGTCAAATACAATCAGGATGTTGCTGAGGAATATATGAAATATCTGGATCAGATGGCAGAAACCTTTTCACTGGAAAAGGATATCAGAGTATCGACACTGTCAAGATATCCCGAAGTACTATCCATGGAAGAACAGGATATTAATGAGGAAGAGATCTGGAAGAGTCTGGAGCAGGCGGTCAAAGGTGCTGCGGAGGCATTTGTAGAAACAAGGATTAAAGAAGGCGAGAATCTGAAAAATGACCTGATCAGTAAACTGGATGGCATGCTGGAACAGGTAGATTACATTTCCGGACGTGCTCCGGAGATCCTGCATGCATACCGTACAAAGCTGGAGGACAAGGTTCACGAACTACTGGGTGATGCACAGATTGATGAGAACAGGATACTGACAGAGGTCACACTGTTTGCGGATAAGATCTGTGTGGATGAAGAAATCGTCAGACTGCGGAGTCATATAGAACATACAAAATCTACCCTGCAGGAGGGTGGCAGCATCGGCAGAAAGCTGGATTTCATTGCACAGGAAATGAA